>DATBYL010000455.1:0-3963 GCA_036513735.1 Candidatus Acidiferrales bacterium | reverse complement strand
ACTGTTGATTTCAGTTGGATATATCAGCGGATGCTCGGGCGGCGGATTTCCGAAGGTGGGATCGAACAACGGAACGCCGGCGGGAACTTTTACGGTGACCGTTACTGGAACTTCGGGTTCGGACGTCCACTCGACGACGGTAACGCTTATTGTGCAGTAGTTAGCGTTGTGCAAGAGGAAACGCCGTCGCCCTGAGGAATAGTTTGTAAGAGAAATCGTTCGCAACTGGAATCGTTCGTAGCAGTAATGGTTCGTAACAGGGCGCGCCTTTAGCCGTGCCATATCGGAAAGAGAAAAAAGGGTTTTAACCCCTGACGCCGGCGGGATCGCGGCTCGGAGTATGCATGAAAAACATTCTCGCAAAACTCCGTTCCGAACTAATCGCAGAATGGCGAAAATTAATCCGAAGTGCCTGCGCCGAAGTTGTCTGCCTTCTGCGCACCGATCTTTCCCCCAATAAATTATTGCAAAATAATAGTTTCAATAGCCGGCTTCCACGAAGCGCCGCCATCCGCCGCGGTTAATTCCGGCCGTCACCGTCGTCTGGACGACACATCTCTCGCTCCCACCGGCGAATCGAATCTTCCACTACGCTTTCTTTTATAAATGTTGCTCAAAACACGTGGATGAGTTATACCCTATCACCGTCCCTTGTCATTAAGCGGCGTCTGCTGTGCGAAATGTTCAGGTCAAACATTTCGCGCGTCAAAATATGTTCGTCGGAGAGGACACTTGTAATGACAATCACCCGTCCGTCTCGTGTTTGGTTCACCTGCGTCTCATTGATCCTCTTCGCGGCAGTCGCATCCGCTCCCGTATTCGCGCAGAACGCTCCGCCCACAAACACCGATTTAAAATTCCATAAATTTGTGCCGCCAACACCTCCGGAAAATAATGCCTCCGCGTCAGCAGCGCGTCAGGCCACCACTCCGGACGCCGTAGACTCCGCCGCAGTTCAGCAGATGCAATTGCTTTTGCAGGAAAAATCTTCGCGCACTCCGGCGCAGCAAAAAATTGATTCCAACATCCTTTACACAATTCGCATGATGAGCGGCCAGCCCGCCGCGCCCGGTTTCCAGTCTCTCTACACCGGAGTCGATCTCGACGATAGCAATCGCATCGCGGTCGATATCATCGCCAACGTGACTCCCGAATTGCTTCAGCAATTGCAGACCGCCGGCGCTCTCGTTCAGGATTCCCATCCGGAATATCGATCCATCCGCGCCCTAATTCCCGCAAATCAAATCGTAACGATCGCCGCCTCGCCCGACGTTTCCTTCATCGGCCGCAAAGTTCGATCCATAACATCGCGATTGACGCCCGAACCAAAAAATTATGTTTTGCGCCGCGAAGCCTTCGCGCCCGGATTTGAAGAACGCGCCGCGAACGTACGCAAGCAAATCGCAACATACTTGCAGCAGCAACAGCAGCGTCCCGTCGCAAATAGCACCACCGGAGTGATCAACACGGGGCAAGGAAGCGTCACCACCGAAGGCGATGCCACGCATTTGGCCGCACGAGCCCGCGGAGTTTTCGGCATCAATGGTTCCGGCCTGAAAATCGGCGTTCTTTCGGATAGCGCCAACGACACCGGTGCGGCCACCGCCGCGCAAGCAACTGGAGATCTGCCGCCAACCTGTCCCGGTCCTGGCGGACCCTGCCTCACAATTTTGCAGGATTCTCCCGGTCAGGACGGCACCGACGAAGGCACTGCCATGATGGAAATTGTTTACGACATGGCGCCCGGCGCAAGCCTCTATTTTGCGACGGCGAATATCAGCGAATCTGGTTTCGCCGCGAACATCCTCGCTCTCCAGGCGGCGGGTTGCAACATCATCGTCGACGACGTCGCTTACTTTGATGAACCGGTTTTTCAGGATGGCATGGTCGCGCAAGCCGTCAACACCGTTACCGCTGCCGGCGCGCTTTACTTTTCCTCTGCCGGGAATGAAGGCAATGTCGACGCAGGCACCGCCGGTTATTTTGAAGGAGATTTTAACGACACAGGTTCGCAGTCGTTTCCGGACGGCGCTAAAACGGGCACACTTCACAACTTTGGCACAGGTTTTGCCGGCGATCCGATCACAAGTCCCGGCGAAGGTTACGTACTTCAATGGGCCGATCCATTTGGCGCGTCCGGCAATGACTACGACCTTTTCTACCTCAACTCATCCGGAATCATTGTGGCTTCATCCACAAACATCCAGAATGGAACGCAGAATCCTTTTGAATTCATAAATCCGCCCGTGAACGCAAATCCCGGCGATCAGTTGGTTGTCTTCAAGACTACTGCCGCAGCCCGTCTGCTGTTCGCACTAAAAACATTTCGCGGCACGCTTTCGGTCGCAACCGCCGGTGAAACTTGGGGACACTCCGCTGCAGTAGCTGCATTCTCAGTTGCCGCGGCACCCGCGGCAGCCGCATTCACCACCGGATATCCGGCCGGACCATTCCCCAATCCCTTCACAGCTTCAAATCTATTGGAGCCTTTCACCTCGGACGGCCCGCGCCGGATTATTTTCAATGCTGACGGCTCCGCGATCACTCCCGGAAATTTTTCGTCAACCGGCGGCACCGTGCGCAGCAAGCCGGACATCACCGCCGCCGACGGAGTTTCCACGACTCTGCCGTCCGACTCCGGTCTCAATCCATTTTATGGCACGTCGGCCGCCGCTCCCCACGCCGCATCAATCGCCGCGCTGATCATGTCCGCAAAGCCCGCGCTCACGCCCGCGCAAATTCGCACGACTCTCACCAGCACCGCGCTCGACATTATGGCGCCCGGCTATGACCGCGATTCCGGCAATGGAATTGTCATGGCGTATCCGGCTTTAAATTCTCTCGGACTTACACCGGGCGCAAATCCTGAAATTCTTTCCGTGGTTGCGAATGAAAATCCGGGAAACGGAAATGGCATCATCGATCCCGGCGAAGGGGCATTGCTCTCCATCCAACTTAAAAATCCGTTTGGCGTCGTGAACGCAACCGGAATCACCGGCGTTCTCACCACCAACACTCCCGGAGTTACCGTCACGCAGCCTGCGGTCAGCGCTTTTCCAGACATTGCTGCTGGCTCAGGCACCGGCGGCAATCTCAGTCCATTTACATTTACGGTCGCCAGCAATGTTCCCTGCGCGCTCAACATTCAATTCACACTAACCCTAACGTACACTGGCGGTCCCACTCCGACGAAGGCTCTGAATTTCAGCGTGCAGACCGGAGTGATCAGCATCACCAACTCTCTCGGCAACTCCGCGCCCGCTGGATTGCCCGCGGGCGCAACCTTCGCCACCGGTTCGCAAACCAATCGTCTGAGCCGCAATGGCGTGCCCACCACCTGCGAGAGTGGAAATAATTTTCCGGGAATTATCGCCACTGGACAGCGAACATTTGACTCCTACACCTTCACTTCATTTCATACCGGCTGCTCGGCGCTTTCGCTCACCTCTCCGGACGGCGCAGATCTTTTCACTTCTCTTTATCAGCCAAATTTTGTGCCTTCAAACCTCGAAACAAACTATCTTGCAGACTCCGGAGCCAGCGGCAGTCCTCAGGGACTCTCGGTCTTCGCCATCAGTTCAAACAGCTACGCGTTTGTTGTGAATGATTCGTCTCCGAACGGCACCGCGACCGGCACGAATTACACTTTGCAGATTCCTTCCTGTTTGCTCACAAATCCCGGCACCATCAATCAAGTGCCTGTTGTTCAAGTGCAAGATGTAACTGTCGCTGCCGCAACTATCGGTGGCGCCGCGAACGCCAGCATCGATAACGGATCATTTTCTCCGAGCGGCGATGCGATTACCGAAACTCAAACTCCCCCGGGACCTTATCCGCAGGGAGTCACCAATGTCACCCTCACCGTCGTCGATTCCAAGGGTGCAACGGCGCAAGCTTCGGCGAATGTCACGGTCACAAATCCACCTGAACCGGACATGACCGTCTTGTCTTCGCACCTCGGCA
>DATBYL010000454.1:0-3725 GCA_036513735.1 Candidatus Acidiferrales bacterium | reverse complement strand
TGAGGAGGCGGGGTCGAGATCGAATACTTCGCCTGTTCCTGTGCGGCCTGGAACACTTTCTGGTCCGGTGCCGATTCACAAAACCGATCCAAGTTATCCGCCGGAACAAATCAAAGAGCACATCGAAGGCGAAGTCGTGCTATTTGGAATTATTCGCGAAGATGGTTCGGTGGATAGCGTGCAGATCGTGCGATCGCTTGATCCTGTGCTTGATAAAAGTGCGATGGCGGCATTTGCGGAATGGAAATTTACGCCGGCTCATCGCAATGGCAATCCTGTTGCGGTCGAAGCGGTGGTGCACATTCCGTTCCACGCTGTTCGTCACGATTACTAATCCTAAATTCTCCCGGTGCGTCGCTCGTCAAAAGTAAATTTCCACAGCCGCGGATTTTTTGCACAACCCGCGCGGCTTGCGCGTCACCATCTCAAGCGCCTATGCTAATCACATGGCGCGTCCCGATTGCCCGAAGTGCGGCGGCACAGGTTGGAAAATTATCGAAGGCGAACGCGAACTTTCGCCGGCGGTTGCGCGTGTGCCCGAACTCGCCGCTCGTCAGGCCGCAGCGGCCGGCGCGAGTGTAATTTCGATTGACGCGCGCACCGGCGCATCCGCGGGCCAACCTCGCGTCGCAGTTTTGTGCGATTGCGTCGAGGCCGAGCGCACCACTCGCGGACTGAATCGCGCGCGAATTCCCGTCCGCTACGAGCACTGCGATTTCGTGAATTACGAAACGGATGTTTACGAAGGCGCGCACGAAGCGACGGCGCACAATCGCAGCCTGACGCAAGCGAAAGTGGTTGTGGAAGGATTCGCGCGCGATTATCCGCTGACCATGGACGCGGGACTTCTGCTGATCGGGCCATGTGGAGTCGGGAAAACGCATCTGGCGGTTGCCGTCGCAAAACAATTAATCGCGCGCGGACACGAGGCGCTCTTCTACGATTATCGCGAGCTGCTGAAGGAAATTCAGGGAAGTTACAACGCCGCGAATAACGCCACGGAAGCGGGCGTGCTTGAGCCGGTGCTGAACGTGGAAGTTCTGCTGCTTGACGATCTGGGCGCGAGCAAACCTTCGGCGTGGGCGCTTGAAACTATCGGACATATTCTGACTACGCGTTACAACGAAAAGCGCGTGACTTTGCTGACCACAAATTATTTGGACGCGCCGGATTTTGTGGCTGCGGCGCCGCAGCCGATTTCGTCAGGGAATTCGCGCGGTAACGAAATTTCTAGCGCGCAGCAAAATTCTTTGCAAAATGATTTGAGCACGCTGGAAGCGGCGAATCAGCCCGCGGATCCGAATGATACTTTTGCGGCTCGACGCGCTGGACGCACGATAAATTCGGCGCGCGATATGCGTTCGACGTTTCGGTTGCCGAGCGGGGAATCTATCTCCGGGAATCGCTTTGAAGACACGCTGACGGAACGAATCGGGACGCGGATTCGCAGCCGGCTTTACGAAATGTGCCGAACCGTGGAACTGAAAGCGCCGGATTTCCGGAAGGAGATTCGGAAAGCGAATCTTCCGCGCTAGGGATTCTTTTTTCCCATTTTCCAAACGATTTGCCGCAGCAGGCCCAGCCAGACTTCGGCGTCTCGCGCAGGCAAGCTCATGCGGCGTATCATTCGGCGCATGCGTTCTTCGACGTCTGAAATTACGCGGCGCTCTAAATATCCGCTGGTTCGCAGAGTTTCCATTAGCACCAAAGTGATTCGCTCTAAATCCTCAGCGCCGGCCAGTTCAATTTTTTCTGCAGAGCGTGATGGGCGCGCGATCTTCGCGTCTCTTATTAATTCGTAGAGGCAAACGGCCACTGCCTGTCCTAAATTCATGGAAATATTTGCGTCGCAAGTTGGGATGCGCATTAGCCAGTGGCAATGGCTCAGATCTTCATTTGATAAGCCGACTTTTTCCGAGCCAAACAGAAGCGCGACTGCGACAGAAGTTTTTGTGCGCGGCGATTTGGTTGGGGCCGTTAGCATTTTTTTTCGAATTAGCCGCGCGCCATCCTCTAATCTCCGCACGGTGTGCTGGAGATTCCGAGTACGCACCGCCGTGGTTCCCACTACCAACGCGCAATCGGCGACGGCATTCGCAACCGAAGCAAAATGTTCCGCCTTCGCCAACAATTCCGCAGCGCCCACCGCGGACTTCGCTTCGAGAAATGCGGGCTCAAATGGACGCACCACTCTCAGGCGGCGAAATCCGAAATTGCTCATGGCCCGCGCGGCTGCGCCAATGTTTAGAGGATTGCGCGTGGAAACGAGGACGACGCGCAGTCGCTCAAATTGTGCCGAGGTAAACATGGCGCTTATTCTAAGCCCCATGCGGTGCGAACTTCATGTGCCGATGCCATATTATCGCGGCGATGCGGCTATACATTTAATTGTATATTCGCTTGAGTGGTTCTGTTAGAGTTGATTCTGTGGGCGAAGAGTCCCGAAAGATTTCAAATGCGAAAGTCGCGTGGGAAGGTGACTCACGAGAAGTACTGATTTCTTTTCCGGATGGCGTCAGAAATAACTTCGGATTTTATCTCTGGCAACTTCAGCAAGGAGAAACGCCAACCAATTACCGACCAGTTTCTTCGGTTGGCGCGGGCGTCTACGAACTGAGAGATCAAGATGAGCGGGCCTGGTATCGCGTCATCTACCTATCGAGTATCAACGACGTTATTCACGTTCTCCACTGCTTCGAGAAGAAGAGCCGACAGATGCCGAGGAGAGATTTCGAGAAAGCAAAGCAGCGGCTGAGAGCAGTGAAATCGCGTTTAGCGCAGGAGCGGTAATATGAAAAGCACTCATAAGAAGAGTACGCATGTTACGCGCGGCAGCGTCTTTGACGACCTCGGCTTCCCGCCGGAGGAGGCCGCCGCGTTGAAATTTAAAGCCGAGCTGTATCAGGCGATCCTGAAGTGCGCTCGGAAATATTCGCAAAAAGAGTTGCAGATAATTTTCGCGGAGCCGCAACCACGTGTCAGCGAATTATTGAACGGCAAAATCTCCAACAAAAGCGTGGACAAATTGCTCTACTATGCGGCTCGTCTGGGAATTGAGACCAAGGCTAAGTTTATCCAAACGGACAGAGCGATTGTGGACAGAAATCTCACAACGTCCGGAATTTCAGCGTAGCAAAACGCCGATTCCAAATTGATTTTTACATTTTAATTCCCCACGAGCTGTCCCGAAATTTCAAGACAGCTCGCGGGGAACTGGCATTCCTCGTCGCTTATTCCGTCGGCAATCCGCCCGTGCATGGCAGCGTAACGTTTTCCGCGTTGTTCCGCGCCGTGGCCAGGGAATATGCAGTCGTGCTGAATCCGGCAGTTCCCTTGGTTACAAACGGAGTCAACGCGGCCACTGCGGAATTCGGCCCGTTGAAAACTGTTTTCAGGCCGTCGGTTTGTTCGTAGCAAAAATTGTTCGCCGGAATTTCGCCGCCGAGATCTCGTCCCAGCGCGCGATGCTCGGATTCCACGCCCATAATCGCCGCACAAACTTCGGCGAAGAAGGTGAGTTGGTTGCGCGTGTAGGGCTTGTGGTCGAAATCAAATTGACGGTCGTCGAAAGGCTCGACGCGTCCCGCCATTTGACTGAACTCGCGAACGGCGGTCAGATACGCGCCGATGAACGCATTTTCGAGCGCATTCAGTGTGGAAAGAAAAGTGGTGAGATTTGTAAACGATCCCGTCGGGAAATAAAACGTTTGGAACGGATCACCTTT
>DATBYL010000453.1:0-6879 GCA_036513735.1 Candidatus Acidiferrales bacterium | reverse complement strand
AAGGAGTTCTTGAAAACACTTGCGGACTTCCGGGCGCGAGTAGATCACGCTTGCGGAAGCGTCCGTGGGTAGTTCGGGACAGAGCCGCCGACACAATTCACGGATTTGTCTTTATGCACAGTCAGATCGTGTGCTGGAGGGGCTGGCTCAACTCTCTGGGTGTTTGGACGCTGTTAAATAGGCCTCCGACGCCCACAGATCCCGGAGAGATCAGCCCATACTAAAATTTTCTTCTTGACAAGCTGCTTTGAGATGGTTCATATAGCGGTGCGCCATGCCGCATAGTAAGACATCGTCGTCGGTTTACAAGTTGCAAGTGATGGATCGCGCGCTTGCGATCCTTGATGTCCTGGGAGCTGCAAACACGGACTCGAGTCTGCCAGAACTATGCGTCGCGCTGAATTTGCACAAGAGCACTTTGCACCGATTGATGATGGTTTTGGAGAGTCATCGCCTCGTCGACAAGAATCCTGACACGGGGCGCTACCGATTGGGGCTGAAATTATTCGAGTTGGGATCGAAGGCAATCGCATCACTAGATCTTCGGGAACTGGCTCTACCTCATTTGACGCGTGTGCAGCATGAAACCGAGGAGACGGTAAACTTCGCAATGATGGACAAGGGCGAAGTGCTGTACATTGCAAAAATAGAGCCGAAGCGAAATTTGCGCATTGCCGCGCACGTCGGCCATCGCTTTCCGGCTTACTGTACATCGCTTGGAAAGGCCATGCTGGCTGAATTGCCGGAAGCGGAAGTGGATGCAATTTTGAGTGGATGTGAAATGAAGGCGCGAACTCCGAACACGATCACTTCTCCAGTAATCTTGAAAGAAGAGTTGCGAATGATTCGTTCGCGAGGCTACGCGATTGACGACGAAGAAAATGACGAGGGCGCGCGCTGCATCGGCGTGGCCGTTCGGAATCAATATGGAAATCCAGTGGCGGCAATCAGTGCTTCCGGGCCGGCATCCCGAGTAACGAAGAGCGAGGTCCCAAGAATTGCGGAAGTGCTTATGCGATCAGCTGAAGCGCTTTCAAAAGAGCTTGGCTACAATTCCAAGAATTTGGCAGCTGTCGGCGGGGCGAAGGGGTAGCGTTTCTCGGACGGCGTTGACCCGGCGAAAGCCGGTTTTTTTTGGGCCTTGAACAAGATGGTATGGCGTACCACATAGCGGTATATCTTGAGCGGAATGCGGCGTTGGGGACGCTTCATCCGTGCGGTATCGAGGAGGCAGTTCCATGTGTCCAAATGAAGGGGTGAAGAAGCTGCGCCGCGTCTGGGCAGTTTCAGTTGTCCTAGTAATCGCGCTCGCTTTGCTCGGTCTTGGGGCGGCCCTGCCAAGTTTGGCGCAATCGGCTACGACGACATTATTGGGTACAGTGACCGACAAGAGCGGCGCGGCGGTTTCTAAAGCGCAAGTGACGGCAACAAACGTCGATACCAATCTTGCGCGGACAGTTCCGACGAATGAAGAGGGCGAATATCGGATCGATCTACTTCCGTTGGGCAACTACAAAGTTGAAGTTGCCGCTGCCGGATTCAAGAAAGTTGTGCAGACCGGTCTCGTGCTCGAAGTTGGAGTTGTGGCTCACGCGGACGCGAAGCTGGAAGTTGGCGACGTGAACCAGTCCGTCACCATCACGGCGGAAATGCCGGCGATGAACACGACGTCGGCGGACGTCGGACGTTTGGTCGAGAATAAAGAAATTATTGATCTGCCCCTTGTGAACCGCAACGTTTACGCGCTTCTCTCGTTGACGGCGGGCGTCGAATCCAACGCGAATAGCATCGTGTTGGGATACCCGGAACAGCGCACGCTAATTAACGGCGGCGTGGATGGCGGCGCGGGCTCGGTGACGTATTACATGGACGGCGGAATTAACATGACCGGACTGCGGAACACCGGAAATATTCTTCCAAACCCGGACGCGATTCAGGAATTCCAAGTCGAAACGAATAACTACAATGCGCAGTACGGTCGAGCGTCGGGAGGCGTTGTAACCGTGGTGACGAAGGCCGGAACTAATACCTGGCACGGCACCGCCTCTGATTTTTATCGCGATACCGTGCTGAACGCGAACGTTTGGAATAACACTGGCCCCACGCCGCCGATTCACCGCAACCAGTATGGCGGAACTCTTGGCGGCCCGATCCGGAAGGACAAAGACTTCTTTTTCTTTTCCTATCAGGGCTTGCGTCAGTTGACCACAACTTTCTTGAACGGCGCAATCGTTCCGACGTTGGCGGAACGCAGCGGAAATTTTAGCGCGGATGCAGCCATCCACGACCCTATCGTCAACGGCCCGGCCTTCACAGGCAATATGATTCCCACCAGCATCATGGACCCAACGGCTTTGTACATCCTGAACAATTTTGTCCCGAAGCCAAATGTCGGAACCAACAAATGGCAAGGATTGATTTCTAATCCCTACGACACCGATGAGTTCCTGGCCAAGTGGGATCACACGCTGACATCCAAACAGCGGTTGACCGCAACTTATTTTGAAACTAGCGGCAACAATTCGATTCCGGAGGGAAACGTTATTTGGTCGCAACAGGCATTTGTATGGCGCCAACAAAACGTAAATGTCAGTGACACTTGGACCGTCACTCCCTCCGTCGTGAATCAAACCTACCTTACCTACACGCGGAATTTCGGCGGACGAACCAATATTCCCGACACTTCGCTTGGACAACTGAGCACGCTTGCGGGTGGTACGGGACAACTTTTCAACATCCAGGGCACGCCGGATTTGCCGCAGTTGGCGGTCTCAGGATTTTTTACGCTCACTTCTGCGATTGCCGGTCCTCTCGCAGGCACGAATTATTACTCCGCTCGTAACATTTCCAGCACCACGCATGGACTCCACACAATAACGTTCGGTGCGGAGCTTTCCTTGAATAAAGATATTCAGCAGACTTTGCTGAATAACTATGGCGTCTTTACATTTTCCGGATCGGGCGCACAATCCGCTGGAAACGCGCTGGCCGATTTCGAGCTCGGATTGCCTAGCGCCATCTCGCAGGATACTCCGGTAACTCCCAAAACCAATACCTGGAACACCGGTCTATTCTTGCAGGACGATTTTCACGTCCGTCCGAATTTGACGTTGAACTTCGGCGTGCGTTGGGACATTCAGACTCCGCCGACCGATTCGCACAACCTGGAATCAACGTTCGAGCCTGGCGTGCAATCCAAGGTTGACCCAACCGCGCCACTCGGCGAATTGTTTCCCGGCGATCAAGGAATCACTCGCGGTATCATCCCCATCCGCTACCGGCATGTTTCTCCGCGCGGCGGATTCGCATGGGATCCATGGGGTAACGGCAAGACCGTCATTCGTGCCGGCGGCGGAATCTTCTACGGATTGGTTTCCGGCAACGAGTGGAATACCACTTCCAATTTCGAGCCGTTCGCAACTCGCTTAACATTTACAAACACCGGCAAAGCGCCAACTCTCACTGGCACAACGGAGAGCGGCGGTCCCACGCTGACCAATCCCTACAACGGATTTGCAACTCTTCCGTTTCCTTACACCGGTCAGACTATTCCCGGAGGCTCGATCTACGGTGTGGCGCCAAATTTTCAGTGGCCCTACTCGTATCAAGCGAACGTTTCGGTTCAACGCGAGATTGTTCGTGATCTTACCGTTACCGTTGCATTTGTCGGCCAGTACAGCCACGATTTGCCTTTTTCAACTGACCTGAACTATCCAACAGCGTGCGGAGTTCCCGTACCCGCCGGTTGCAGTGGATCGGGCGCAAGTGTTCTCGCCCGTCGTCCACTTGACACCGGCACGCTCGGGCAGGTATTCGTCCTGGAATCGAACCAAACGGCCAGCTACAATGGACTTCAAATCGTCGCGGCGAAACGGTTTTCGCATCACTTGTCGCTAAACAGTTTTTACATTTACAGCAAGACATTACAGAGCGTAGAGCTGCAAAACAACACCACGAACCCAACAGCGGCAGGACAAATTCCACAGGACTATCGCCTGCTTCCCTTGGAAAAGGGTCGAGCGGATGACGACATGCGCCATCAATTCGTTACTTCGCTGATCTACCAGCCGGATTACTACCACGGTGACAACAAATTTGTGCGCAACGTCATTAACGGCTGGACTCTGTCGCCAATCCTCACGCTCCACAGCGGTTTGCCGTTCACTGTTATCAGCAACAAGGACCAAAATCTCGACGGGCAGAGCGGAAATGATCGGCCAAATTCGGTTGCCGGCGTGAATCCGGTGCTTCCGGCAAATCGTTCTCGCGCTGCCGAGGCCGCGGAGTGGTTCAACACCGCTGCATTTGTATTGAATCCTCTCGGCACCGACGGTGATGTGGGCCGGAATACACTCGATGCGCCGGGTTTCAAAGAGGTGGACATCGCATTTTTCCGTGACTTCAAAGTGTGGGAACGTGTTTGGCTTCAAACGCGTTTTGAGGCGACCAACCTTTTCAACTGGGTGAATCTGGGAATGCCGGGAAGCAGCGGTCCTCCGGCAGTTGTAGGCGGAACGCCGGCATCAGCGGCGTTTGGCGTGATCACAGGTTCGGCCGCGGCGCCGAACACGACTGGCCCATCGCGTCAGGTTCAACTCGGCTTGCGACTAACCTTCTAGCTTTGCGGGAACGTCTGAGACACTCGTGCGGGCTGCGCGGAATTAGAATTATTTCCGCGCAGTCCGCGATTCGCGACTCTCTCGTATCAGCTTTCGGCGCCGCGCCGCCGGCGGTCATAGCGTGTTATTTTTATCCGAGTTGTCTCCGTGAAGGTAAGCCGGAACTGTTTGGAAATAAAAAGGAGCAGGAATGTCCACGCACGAGCAAGCGATCGATCAAGCACCGATAGACAAAATGGTTTTCCGTAAGACGAACGCTCATCTAGGACGCCACATTTCGGTGAGCCCGGAAAACAGCACCATGACGCATCTGGCCTACGGCCGAATAATCCTGAATTCCTCAACACCCGCAGTTTCTTTTTCCAATGGCAACCGCGAGACCGGATTGATCTGTCTTTCCGGCCGCGCGGCCGTAAAAACGGGCGGCTCCGAAACAAAAATTGCGAAATACGACGCCATCTATATACCGCGCGATTCCGTAATCGAAGTCTCCACGGATTCCGCCGTGGACATCGCTGAGTTTTCTTCGGACGTCGAAAAGAAATATCCCTTGCAGATTGTCCGCTATGCCGAAATTTCAAAAGATCCCGGCATGAAGTTCAACGCCGGCGGCCCAGCATCCTCGCGGAGCCTGAATATGGTGATCGCAAAAAATGTGGAAGCTGGACGCCTTGTCGCAGGCTTCACGCATTCCGATCCCGGCAACTGGACAAGCTGGCCTCCGCACGAACACGAAAAAATGTTGGAAGAACTGTACGTTTATTTTGAAATGCCCGCGCCGGCCTACGGCATTCAACTCGTTTATAAGGACACGGAATATCCGGAGCTCGTTACCGTCGTGCGCGATGGTGACGCTGTCCTGATGCCAGGCGGCTATCACCCGAATGTCTCCGTTCCCGGTCATCCGATCGCATTTCTTTGGGCGATGGCGGCGCATCGCGAAGTGGAAGACCGGCAATTCGGCGTGGTAAACGTGCAGCCGGGATTCGATCAAAGCGGCTCGGGACTCGAAGCCGGACAAAAAAAGAAATAGAGATCGCGATGGCAACCAGCACACGCACGACAAAAAATCGGAGTACTGCTCTGACGAAAGAAGCTCGCGTGATACTCGAGAAATTTAATTTGGAAGGCAAGAATGCGCTCGTCACCGGATCCGATAAAGGGCTCGGCGCGGGCATCGCGCGGGCCTTGGCCCAAGCCGGAGCGAACATCGCTTTTCATGCGCGTACCACTGCTCCGCAAAAGTTGATGGACGAAGTCCGCGCACTCGGCAGGAAAACGTGTTTCGTTGCGGGCGATCTTTCTGATTCGGAAGCCTGCTCGCATTTAATTACCGAAACCGTTCGCGAGCTTGGCTCGATCGATATTCTGGTGAATAACGCCGGCACAATCCGCCGCGCTCCTATCGCTGAATTTTCGCAGGACGATTGGGACCACGTGATCGCTGTGAATCTTACCGCCGTGTTTCATCTTTCGCGGCTGGCCGGAATTCACATGCTGCAGCTCGGCAGGGGCGGAAAAATTGTGAACATCGCATCGCTGCTCTCGTTTCAAGGAGGAATTCTGGTGCCCTCGTATGCCGCCGCAAAAGGCGGCGTCGCTCAATTGACGAAGGCTCTCGCGAACGAATGGGCGTCAAAAGGAATTAATGTAAACGCAATCGCGCCCGGTTACATGGTTACTGACAATACCGAAGCGTTGCGCAACGATCCGCAACGCAGTAAACAAATTATGGATCGCATTCCCGCCAGCCGCTGGGGCGAGCCGAGTGACCTCGCGGGCGCCGCCGTATTTCTGTGTTCATCGGCGAGCGATTATGTTCACGGACAAGTGTTGGCGGTAGATGGCGGATGGCTGGGGCGCTAACGTCTAGCGGATTGCCCACGAACAATCGAGGAGATCGGGCCAGATGCACAAAGAATCCGTAAAAAATCGCATTCTTGAAATTGGCATCATTCCGGTGGTGCGAGCTTCCTCCGCCGAAGAAGCCATGACTGCCGTGCACGCGATTCGCCTAGGCGGCATTCCGATTGCGGAAATCACCATGACTGTACCGGGCGCGATCGAAACAATCCGGCAAGTGGCGAAAACATTTGGCGATGAGATCCTCGTCGGCGCGGGAACTGTTCTTGACGCCGAAACCGCCCGCCGATGCATTGACGCCGGCGCGGAATTTATCGTCGGTCCCGGACTCGACGTCACGACGATCGAACTTGTCGCTAAAGCGGGCAAAATTATGATGGCCGGCACGCTGACTCCT
>DATBYL010000452.1:0-15394 GCA_036513735.1 Candidatus Acidiferrales bacterium | reverse complement strand
AGCGTAGTAATCGCAATGGTCGCGGTGTCCATCGCGGCGTGTTGGATTCCCGCGCGCCGTGCCACTCGAGTGGATCCCATGACTGCGCTACGCAACGAATAATGCTTTGAGCGTTGTGCGCGCCGCGCCGCAGTTGTATATTCGGGCTTCCTCGGAGGCGACGGATGAACCGCACTTCATTGCAAAGCAAGTTTCGATTCGCGCGATTCGGCGTACTAGCCGCAGTAGTCGTGCTCGCAACAGGAATGATGGCCGTGTGGCTGAAGGCCGGAACGCCCAGCCCGGGCGCGCCGCACAATTCTCAGCCGCAAGCGTCTGAACCAACAAAATATTCTCAAAAAATGTTTCAGGAAATGCGCTGGCGCAACATCGGCCCGTATCGCGCTGGACGCACTCGCGCGCTTGCCGGAGTTCCCAGCCAGCCAAATGTTTTTTATATGGGCGGCGTGGATAGCGGCGTGTGGAAGTCGGATGACTATGGCGAAACTTGGGAGCCGATTTTCGATGACCAACCGACCGGTTCCGTTGGCGCGATTGCGGTGGCCGATTCCGATCCCAACATTATCTATGTAGGTTGCGGCGAAGGATTGCCGCGCCCCGATCTAGCGATTGGCGATGGAATGTACAAATCCACGGATGCCGGAAAAACTTGGACGCATCTCGGTCTTCGTGACGCGCAACAAATTCCGGCGGTAGCGATCGATCCAAAAGATCCGAATCGAGTGTTCGTCGCAGTGCTTGGCCATCCTTACGGAGCAAATGCTGAACGCGGAATTTATCGCTCCACCGATGGCGGCGCGACATTTACAAAAGTTTTAGGGCGTGATGACGATACCGGCGGCAACGATGTCGAAATCGATCCCAAAAATCCGAATATTGTTTTTGCATCGCTCTGGTCCACGCGTCAGGGACCATGGGAGGACGCGAACACTTACAACAAAGTTGGCGGACTTTATAAATCCACGGACGGCGGAACGACTTGGAATCCCGTGACGAAAGGTTTGCCTGACGACGTCGGACAAGTTGACGTGACAATTTTTCCGGCAAATCCAAAGCGCATGTACGCAACGGTTGCGTCGCTGCGCGGCGGCGTAATGATTATGCGCTCCGATGATGGCGGTGATAGTTGGACTCGCGCTACCACGGACGCGCGGCCAGCGGCGCGAATCGGCGGCGGCGATCTTCCCGTTCCGAAAGTGGATCCGAAAAATCCTGACGTTCTCTACACGACCAGCACCGTAACGTGGCGCACCACCGATGCCGGAAAAACCTGGACGGGAATTCGTGGCGCTCCCGGCGGCGACGACTACCAAAATATTTGGATCAATCCGAATCATCCGGAAATTATTGAATTGGTCAGCGATCAGGGCGCGCTGGTCAGTTCAAATTGGGGACGCACGTGGAGTTCCTGGTACAACCAGCCGACCGCGCAGGTGTATCACGTGGTTGCGGACAATGGTTTTCCGTATCGCGTTTGCGGCGGCCAACAGGATAGCGGCTCGCTGTGCATTTCCAGCCGCGGAAACGACGGCGAAATTACCTTTCGCGATTGGCATCCCGTCGGAACAATTGAGTACGGATATTCCGTGCCCGATCCGATGAATCCAAATATTATTTACGGCTCGGGACGCACCGACGTTACGAAATATGATTGGATCACCGGACAAGTTCAGAAAATTACTCCGATCGTGCAAGCTTCAACAAAATTCCGATCGGTGCGCACGCAGCCACTGATTTTTTCTCCCGTCGATAAACGCACTTTGTATTACGGCGCGAATGTTCTTTTCAAAACAACCGATGGCGGACATGCGTGGACGCAAATCAGCGGGGATTTGACGCGCGAAAAACCCGGCACTTCGCCGAGCCTTGGCAAAATGGGATTGGACGCTTCGGGAAATCCTGCGAATGGAATTGACGCGCACCGCGGCGTGATTTACTCCATCGCGCCATCGTTTAAGGACGTCAATACGATTTGGGTGGGCACTGACGACGGAAATATTCAGGTCACGCACGACGCTGGAAAATCCTGGAAGAATGTTACGCCGCCGGAAATGGAACCGTGGAGCAAAGTCACTCAACTCGTCGCTTCGCACTTCGACGATCTAACCGCGTACGCTTCGGTCAGCCGATTCCGCGTGGATGATATTCATCCTTATATATACGGCACGCACGACGGCGGCAAAACCTGGAAACTTCTTGCGACTGGAATCGCGGATGGAGCAGCAGTTGACGTTGTCCGCGAAGATTCCGTGAACAAGAATTTGCTTTTTGCAGGAACAGAAAATGCGGTGTGGGTTTCGTTTGACGCCGGCATGAACTGGCAATCGCTGCAGCTGAATCTGCCACATACAGCGAATCGCGATTTGTGGCTGAAAGATTCGGATTTAATTGTCGCAACGCACGGACGCGGTTTTTGGATATTGGATGACATTACGCCGCTGCGTCAGCTCGCCAAAATCGAAAGCGCGGCGGTACTTTTCCAGCCAGAAACTGCTTATCGAATTCGACGCGACACAAATACGGATACGCCTTTACCGCCGGAAACTCCCACGGGACAAAATCCGCCGGATGGCGCGATCATTGATTATTATTTGCCGCAAGCTTCAAACGGAGCGGTGACGCTTGAAATTTTCGATGCCGCAGGAAAACTTGTGCGGCGATACGCAAGCACGGACAAACCAGAGTTCGATGTGAATGAATTGGAAGCGACGCTTGGCGTGCCAACGTATTGGGTTCGTCCTCCGCGAGTTCTGAGCGCTGAAGGTGGGATGCATCGCTGGATCTGGGATATTCATTACGAATTGCTCTCCGGTGGTGGAGGACGTGGAGGCGGCGCGAATTATCCGATCAGCGCGGTTCCGCATGATACTCCACGCGAACCAATGGGACCGCGCGCTGCTGCGGGCGCTTATACTGTGAAACTTACCGCCGATGGAAAAACATTTTCACAGTTGCTGACTGTGAAAATGGATCCGCGCGTGAAAGCAACTGGACCAGAACTCGCGCTGGAAAATTCCGCGGAATTAAAAATTGCCGCGGATATGAAACACGGCGCCGAAACCGTTGCGTCGGTGCGCTCGCTGCAAGCTGATCTGAAAGCAATCGCGCCGCAAACCGGAGCGCTCGGCGACGCAATCACCGCGCTAAATAAAAAAATGGTCGCGATTGCTGGTGAAGCTCCTGTCGCTGGTGGAGGCGGAAGAGGTGGGCGAGGAGCAGGCGGTGGTGGCGGTGGCGGAAGAGGTCGAGGCGGAGCAGCTGCGGATACTGCGCCAACATTTACTCAAGTGAGCGGAGAACTTAGCGCGCTTTACGGATTGATTGATAGCGCTGATGCTGCTCCGACTGCGGCGCAATCCGCGCAGCTTGCGCAGTTGGATGCGACGTATACAAAATTAATGGCGCAATGGACGGCCATCAAAACCAAAGACGTTCCAGCGTTGAATGAGCAACAGAAAAAAGCGGGATTGCCAACGCTTGAAATAAAATCAGTTGCGCTTCCGCGAATGCGATTGGATTCGCCTTACGACGCATTGCCGTAAATACTTTTCGGGAGAATCTCACACGCGTTTTCAAAACCTCGGAAACGCGTGTGGGACGTTTCTCAGTTACCGTTATCCTTCAAAAATAACCTGCGCCAGCGCGGTATTTCCGCTGTGCGTGATTGTAAGCAAAATGCTTTTTACACCAAGCGACGCCGCGATTTTTTCTGTCTCGCCATAAAATTTCATTGTTGGCTTGCCGCTTGGCAGCCGGACAACTTCGATATCCACCCAGCGCACGCCGCGCCGCCAACCAGTGCCCAGCGCTTTCATCGCCGCTTCTTTTGCAGCGAATCGCGCCGCGTATCGCTCGTACGGAACGCGATGTTTTTTGCAGTAGGCAATTTCCGACGGAGTGTAAATGCGTTTGAGAAATGCTTCGCCGTGCCGCTCAATCGCCTCGCGAATGCGATTCACTTCGCAAATATCAATTCCTAAACCAACTATCATTCAGCACCTTTGAATCTTTGAGCATGATACATCCCAAAGGTTCGCAAGCGTCAATCGACGTGCGATCCGAGGTTGAAAACATAGACAACCGCATCGTAGAAACTTACGTCGAGACATGGAAAACAGCCGCCAAATTGAATAAGCGCGACAACATGTTTGAGGAGGTCAAATGAAGAGCATTCTCGTTACGATTCTGGTAGTTATGGCAACGATGGGAGCGACGTCCAGCGGCCAAATCGACCATAAGAGCGGAATAGACCTTGTGCTACCGAATCCACAATTACTGCGCTGCAAATCCTCGGCGTGCTCTCAGCTATGGGAAGACAAACCCGCGAAGGTAGACGCGATATATCCTCGGCAACTAATGGTCGACATTTTCGGTGACGGCAAATGCCCCCGGGGAATCCTGGCCCTGTATGAAAAATCTGTAGCTATTGAACAGTTGGAAGCTTCGATCAACTCACGGTACGGCAAATGGGCGCTGGCCGACAATGCCACATCGCCGGTAAAACTCTGGCGAGTAGAGTCGGAAAAGTTCGTCATCCAACTAGCTGTGACTGCAGGCCGCAGCGTCTCTCTGACAAAAGATCAGGCACGCGTAGATGCGATCGGACGAGGGCTCGGCTATGGTGACAGAAGCGACGTAACAGAACCCGGAATGAAGCAGGTTATTTATATCGCCGTCACCGGAACAAAGTGTGGCGCCCAATGAAATCCATTTCTCGTCCGCGAGCAACCGATCGCGCGATTAACACGCCAATCGAAAACTGACACGCCACGTTTCGGAAGAGCTGATTCTGCCGGTTCACGAGACCTGCTATCATCAGTTCTTACAGAACAACGATGAGCAAATCACTCAAAACCCGTCGCGCGAAAACGAAAGCATCTTCCACGCGCAAGAAACCTGTTCGGAGTACTGCGCCTGACAAATCTGCCGCCTGGGCGAAGCGCGCTACTGGGCGCGTAACAATTCTTGTTGCGCCGACGCTTGCGAAAATTCCGTGGGCGGTGCACGGATTTTCTACGCGAAAAGGCGGAGCTAGCAAACTAGTTGCCGTGCATTCCAAAAGCGCCATGCAAGTTCTGAATCTTGGCTTCACGGAATGGGACAAGCGCGAAACCGTCGAAGCGAATCGCGCCGCATTTCTTCGCGCGCTGGGCGCATCGAAAATGAAATTGATCACGTTGCGTCAAATTCATTCCGACGCGATTCACCTGATCAATCGAATTCCGCCGGACACGCTTTCCGGTGACGCGCTGATCACTCGCGTTCGCGGACTTTTGCTTGCCGTGCAAACTGCTGACTGCGTTCCCGTGCTTCTTGCCGACACGAAACGCCACGCGATTGCCGCGATTCATGCGGGCTGGCGCGGAACGCTTGCGCGCATTGTGGCAAAAACAATTGGCCGCATGCACATGGAATTCGGCACACAGCCCGCGGACATTTGCGCCGCGATTGGCCCTTCGATCGGACGATGCAGCTACGAAGTTGGTCCGGAAGTTGCCGCGCAATTTTCCAGTCAATTCGCAAACGCGCGCGAATGGATCGAAGTGCCGCGCGAATTAAAACATGGCCTGAGCGACGATCAATTCGTCGCGGGCGATGGCCCAAATCCGCTGAAGTGGCTGAGCATGATGCCTCCGGGCCACGATCCTCCGCCACCAACCGTGCAACTCGATCTGATCGCCGCAAATCGCTGGCAGTTGCTGGATGCAGGCGTCGCGCTGAAAAATATTTCCGATAGCGGGCTCTGCACCGCGTGCAATACTGATTTGCTTTTCAGCCATCGCCGCGAACAGGGACGAACTGGGCGAATGTTGGCCGCGATTGGGATTCGCGAATAGTGGCGCGCATTTATTGCTTCGGGGGCTAAAGCCCCCCGATTCCCTATCAGCTGATGTCGCGGCTGAAGCCGCGACCTACAAAGCGAAGATTCAAAATCAAGATCAATAGATGCCCCCTCAATGACGGCCCTACATAAACCAAACCTCATACAGCCGCGCGAATTTCTTTGCTTTCGATTAGTGCTAGTTGGCCGCAGGCGGCCATGATGTCTTGTCCGCGGGAAACGCGGATGAAGGTGAAGACGCCTTTATCCATCAGAATTTGTTTGAACGCGTCGATACTTTCCTGCGTGGGCCGGTTATAGGGAAGCTCGCCGGGATTCCACGGGATCAGATTCACTTTTGACGGAATGTTGGCAAGCAGTTTCGCGACGCGTCTTGCGTCTTCGGGCGTGTCATTAAAGCCGCCGAGCATGACGTATTCAAAAGTGATCCATTCGCGCGGGCCGAGCGGATAATTTTTGCAGGCTTCCAAAAGAACGGCGAGCGGGTATTTCCGATTGATGGGCATGATCGCGTCGCGCTGCGCGTCGTTGGATGCGTTCAACGAAATCGCCAGCTTCGGCCGAACTTTTTCCTGGCCCAGACGCTCGATTCCCGGCACGATTCCGGAAGTTGAAAGCGTGACGTGCTTTGGCGCAAGGCACACGCCGCGCTGGTCGAGCATGATTCGCACCGCTGTCATCACTGCGTCATAGTTCAACAGCGGCTCGCCCTGACCCATCAGCACGACATTTGTTTGCGGAAGCAAATGTTCGCGCTGATCATCGAGCGTGACGAGAACCTGGCCGACAATTTCGCCCGCGGAAAGATTTCGGTTTAGTCCGAGCACAGCCGTTAGACAAAATTTGCAATCGACCGCGCATCCGGCTTGGGTGGAAATGCAAATTGTTTGGCGGCGCGCGTCTTCTTTTGCGTCCGGCATGAAGACAGCTTCGACTTGGACCGGCGCAGAGTTTGCCGTGCCGTCACCATCAAGCGCTAGTAAATACCGGACTGATCCGTCGCTTGAGTGATAGCGTTTTACGATTCGCGGCAAGCGGATTTCGCACTCGCTGGCGAGACGATCGCGCAATTTCGCGGACAGCGTCGTCATCCGTGAAAAATCGAAAACGCGTTCGGCGTAAAGCGCGTGATAGATCTGATCGCCGCGGTAGGCAGGCTCGTCCCATGACGCGGCGAGGGCGCGCAATTCTTCGACGGATTTTCCTAGTAGCTGTAGCGGCACGAGATTCCTTTTATGGTGAGCCTCATTTTAGCACGCGGCTTGCCGGACATTGCCAACTGCAAGCGGGCGCTATAGTGTCGCCCCTAGAGTGAGCAGCCAAGATTGGCTGGGTTCCGCCGAAAGTCGTAGTCTGTGCTACCGCGGGAGCTGCCCGCCGCCAGTACTCTTTAGTTACCCCACCCCCTCCCCCTGTTTTTGTTATGAATATCAAAATAAAGGAGTTAGATCGGTCGAACCTGGCATCAATATCAAAACAAAGGACTTATAAGTCGTTTGTTTTGATATTGTTATACGTTCTTCCAAAAGTGATGGATTTTTAACTCCGGCAGGCCGGAAATTCCCAGGTTGGGAACGTCGGAAATGCGGATCTTCCAAGTCTGCGGCTCAGGGTAGCGCATGTGACAGACGTTAGTCAATTAAATAAAAGTACTTAGTACTAAATATTTGGCGGGAACGCTGTGGAAAGCGATTCAAATTGAATTCGAATGAGAGAAAAGGCGGATGTAGATGACAAGACCGGGACGGCGTAATTAATTTCTTCGCAGGCAATCACGTCATGAGAGGTTCGGGACGCAATCTCGCTTCATGATCGGCGATCTCCGTGGGAGTTACCTTGACCGGCTGACTTACGCGAGGGAAAAGTTTATCGCGAAAACGAAGGACGGGAAATTCGACGAGGCGAGCCATTAGAATTCCAAATGGGATGCTGATGGCCACGTAGATCCAAGTGAGCACGGCGGGACTGAGCGGCACGGGAGAAAGCGCGTTGAGAATATTTGTTCCGTAGTCCAACACAGGAATATGCCACAAATAGATCGAGTAGGAATACATGCCCACGAACGCCAGCGCTGAACTTATTTTTTGCCACGCGACGTTGGCCGGAGAAGAAGTTTCGCGCGGCGGAGGCGCGGTTAGGCACAGCATCAACAGGCAGCCAAATCCGAGATAGACCAACGTTAGACCAAACGACTGCATGAACGGGCTTTCCACCGCAAATCCGAAACAGCAACCAATGAGCAGCGCCGTGGCGGCCTCAATCATGAGCCGATTCCCACGCTTCTGGAACGCGCTGACTACGCGCGCCGTGTGGAAATGATAAAAGTATCCGAGCACAACTCCAAAGAATAGCGAGTCAATTCGCAGATGGGTGAGGAACATCAGTTTCCAGAATAGCGCCGGCTGGTAGGAAGGTTGATGGACGGCAACGTAGCGCATCGCCAGAGTTATCGGAGCAAGAATGCAGAATGCATAGGGGATAAACCAGAACGGATCTTTGCGATTCTTTGAAAGCCGGAACATTACGAGCAACAGCAGAGGAAGCACGATATAGAAATGTTCCTCAACCGCCAGAGACCATGTATGTCTCCAAATACCCGGCAGGTAATTCTGAACAAAAAGAATTTCGCGCAACCAAGCCGCACCGTGGAAGTTTTTGCCCCACGCAAAAGCGATTAGAACCGAACCGAGGAGCATGGCCCAGAATGCCGGATAGATCTTGAATCCGCGCCGGATGAAAAAACGGCGCAGATTCATCGTCTCTGTTTTCTTATATTCACTGAATAACAAACCAGAAATCAGAAATCCGCTGAGAACAAAAAACAAGTCCACTCCGGCCCAACCGACTTCCTGCCAGAGTCCTTCTATGAATCCGTGGCGGCCCAAGACGAGCAGCACGGCGATGCAGCGTAGAATATCGAGTCTTTTATTTCGCATGGCGTGTTCTGAGCGGCCCAATTCGCGGACTAGTTTGGACTTCCTCGCTAGAAGCGGATTTCTGTTTTACGGAAATCGAATCGTATTTTTCGTCTCTCTAAAGGCTATGAATTGGCTCGTGAACTGTCAATCCATCGCCGGTACTGACGTGGCTTTTGTGTCGTGAGTGTAATGGGGTGAGGGAGGACACGTGCGCCGAGAGAAGTGTCGGCTCTACTCGACCGGAGACGGGCGATTTAGAAGACATGGGTACTTCTGTCCAGGATTGTGAGTGGAGGACGGAGAGGCACACAGAGAGAAATGTCTTTGTTGCTGAGCGGCGCGCTCCGCGTGGAGATTCGCGCGGCAGTGTGTCAGAATGAATGCGGCCTTGATTGCACCGCAATTTTCCAACTGAATGAGCGAAATTAAATAAATGAACGAAGCGCGCACAATTCATCGCGAAGTATTGCCGAACGGTTTGGTGATTGTTACGGAGCCGATGCCGCATGTGCGGTCGATTTCGGTGGGGATATGGCTGCGCAGCGGATCGAGAAGCGAAACGCCGGCGCGGAACGGGATCGCGCATTTTACCGAGCACATGGTGTTTAAGGGTACGGAGCGGCGCAGCGCGGAGGAAATTGCGCGCAGCATCGACAGCATTGGCGGAATGATGGACGCATTCACGGCGAAGGAAATGGTTTCGTTCAACACGAAAGTGCTGGACGAACATTTGCCGGTGGCTTGGGAAGTGCTTTCCGATCTGGCGCTGCATCCGTTGTTTGATGCGGAAGAAATTGCGCGCGAAAAACAAGTGGTTCTGGAAGAAATAAAAATGGATCAGGACAATCCTGAATCCGTGGCGCACGAAATGTTGGTGGAGAATTTCTGGAGCGGGCATCCGCTGGGACGGCCGATCCTGGGGACGCCGGAAACGGTGGGAGATTTTTCGCGCGAGGCGGTTGTGGAAAGCCATGGCGAATCGTACGTACCGGGAAATTTATTGGTGACCGCGGCGGGACATTTGGAACATGCGCGCGTGGTGGATTTGGTGGCTGATGCGTTTGGATCATTGCCGTCGGGAGAATTTTCCGTGCCGGAAACAGTTCCGGAAACGCATTCGTCTGTAGCGCAACAATCGAAAAGCGAATTGGAGCAAGTGCACATTTGCGTTGGCGTGCCGAGCGTGCCGCTGGCGGATGAACGGCGATTTACCGTGGCGATTCTGAATACGATTGTTGGCGGCGGAATGTCGTCGCGACTATTTCAGAATATTCGCGAGAAGCAGGGGTTGGCTTATTCCGTTTTCAGCGAAGTGAATCCATATTCGGACGCCGGAATTTTTTCGGTATATGCGGGCACGTCCATAGAAAACGCGGAGAAAGTTCTCGGATTGATTTCCGCGGAATTTCGTTCATTGAAGTCGGAACTGGTGACGGTGGAAGAATTGCGGCGCGCGAAGGATCATTTGAAGGGTTCGCTGGTACTTTCGCTGGAATCGACGGGAGCGCGCATGTCAAATCTGGCGCGGCAGGAAATGTATTTCAGCCGATTTTTTTCGACGGACGAAGTTCTTGCCAGCGTGGAAGCGGTGACGCGCGAGGATGTGCAGAACGTGGCGGCTGCGACGTTCCGCGCGGATCAAACTTCAGCGACGGTGGTTGGAAGTTTGAATGGATTTGCGCTTACCCGAAAACATCTGGATTGCTAATTCCTGCATCGTAATCTTTCAAAAGACTCTGTGTTGTGAATCGTACTGATTCTCGACAACAATTCCTATGGAGGACGTGATGCGAAAAACACTTGGACTAGCGTTTTTGTTCTGCATTGGCGCGGTGGCCAGCGTATCCGCGCAGGATGTGGTGGTGAATCGTCAAAACCGAACGGTGGATGTGACCGTGACAGCGAAAGTATCGAAATTCGCGGATTTGGCGGATGTAAGATTCAGCTGCAACACCAAATCTCCGGTGCATGAACAGGCGTATCAGCAAAACGCCGAAAAAGCGAACAAGATTACGCAAGCGTTGATCGGCGCCGGTATTCCCAAGAACGATATCGTCACCAGCTCGATGTACACGGAGCGGGAGGATCTAACCACCGCCCAGAAAAAGGAAAACCCCAACCGTGCAGCGCAGTTCGAGGCGTCGCAATCCTGGACGGTGCGGGTTGCGGCGGCGGACGCTCAACGAGTGATCGACGTTGCTGTCCATGCGGGAGCGAATGACGTTGATAATGTTACATGGATGTTAAGCAATCCAGACGCAGCGGAATCGCAAGCGCGGATGGACGCGCTGAAAAAAGCGCATTCTACTGCCGCCGATCTTGCGGCTGATTTGGGTGGGAAACTGGGTGAGCCGATCTTCGTGTCCAATCAGTTGATAAAGACAACTCTTCTAGCGAGGCAGTCGTCAATTGCCAACGTCATTGATGCCGGCGAAAGGCAAGTCTCCGTTGCGCCGAAACCAGGCGAAGCGTTGCAACTTTTCCCGGAAAAAATTGAGACGGAGGCGACGGTGCGGGTTGTGTTCGCTCTTGATTAGATTCGGCCGTGTTGCGATCTCATATTGACGCGCGGTTCGCGCCCTGCCATCATCTTCACATCATTTTTCCGGCTTTGAGGAGAGCGCGATCGGCATCCGAGTATCCATTCTGGCGTCGGGCAGCAGCGGCAATCTGACGCTGATTGAAACACCGACGACGCGCGTGCTGGTGGACGCGGGGCTTGGCAAGAAGGAAACTTTGCGCCGGCTGGAAGTGCTGAGCCATTCGATTGAAAAGCTGGATGGCATTGTAATTTCCCACGAACATAGCGATCACGTCGGCGGACTGCCGCAAGTTTTGGGATTGTGGCGCACGACGGTGTACTTCACTCCGGCAACGTATGACGCGACGATGGCATCGATGCCCGCGAGCGGACACAAGCGGATGACACACGTGGAACATTTCCATCCGGGCGACAGATTTTTGATTGGCGATATAGAAGTTTCCGCGTTCTCGATTCCACATGACGCCGCGGATCCCGTGGGCTTCACATTCCAAAATAATTGCGAGAACGATTGCACGAAAGTGGCGATCGTCACAGACCTGGGCTACATGCCGGAGTTGGTGAAGCACCATTTGCGCGGCGCGGACTGTTTAATTCTGGAATCGAATCACGATTTGGAAATGTTGAAGGTGGGGCCATATCCGTGGCACATCAAGCAGCGGGTGATGAGCCGCACGGGGCATCTGTCGAATGACGCCGTAAGCGAATATTTGTGCGATCCAGAAAGTTTTGACGGCGAAGCGCGCTATTTAATTTTGGCGCATCTTTCGGAAACAAATAATAACGCTGACGTGGCGAAAATTTGCGCGGAAGAAGCGCTGAACCGGCGTCCGGCTGACGCGCCATTTCGCGGAGAGCTGCGCGTGGCTTCGCAGACGGTGCCGATGGGGCCGTTCGATCTATCCAAGAATTCCGCGCCGGTTGCGGCGGCTTACAAAGCTATCGCGTAATAATTATTTCCCGCCAGAATTAAATTTCACTCATATCGCAGCGCTACCAGCGGATCGACGCGCGTTGCGCGGCGCGCGGGAATGTAGCACGCGAGCAACGCGACCGCGCCGAGCAGCACGGTGACGCCGCCATAAGTAAGAGGATCGATCGCATTCACGTGAAACAATTGCGATCCTAAATATCGAGTGACGCCGGAGGCGGCAATTAATCCGAGCACAAGCCCTGCGCCAGCCAGCGCCATGCCCTGGCCTACGACTAATTTGAAAACGTCGGCGCGTTGGGCGCCGAGCGCGATGCGGATGCCGATTTCCTGAGTGCGGCCAGCGACGACGTAGCTCATTACGCCGTAAATGCCGACCATTGCGAGCACCATTGCGAGCGATGCGAACAATCCGACGAGAGTGAGCGTCAATTTGCGAGAACCCAGTGACGCCGCGGCAATTTCATCCATGGTGCGCACTGAAGCTACGGCGAGTTCGGGATCGTATTCCGCGATGATGGCGCGGATGGAAGGCAAAAGGGATTCGCCGCCCTGCGCTGTGCGCACAGCTACCTCGGCGTATGGCCACCCCTGCTGCGCCACCGATTCGTAAGCGTCCGTGGAATCGTCTTGGTCCAGCCCGTCATTTTTCACGTTCGCCACAACGCCCACCACTACTTCGGGCGGCTCTTTTTCGGTGGTGAAAAGCCGAAATTGTTTGCCAATGGGATCCTGGCCCGGCCAAACGCGTTGCGCAAAGTTTTGACTGATTACCGCGGCGGCCGGCGCGCCGGGAACATCGCGGCCGGAGATCTCACGTCCGCGCAACAAGGCAATTCCCATCGCGCGGAAATAGCCGGGCGAGACCCCATGCATTCCCACGAGAACCTGCTCATTTGAAGGCACGGCAGATTCTCCAAGAATCGTCAGATAGTTGCTCGTGTCCTGACCAGTGAGTGGAACATCGTTTGAACTGGCAACGCCTTCCACGCCGGGGAGAGTTTCAATCCGCTTAAGTGTCTCGAGGTATCGCGCCATGCGCTCCGGATGATGATCCAGGTCCTTGTACTTCGGACCAGAAAAAGAAAGCGCGAAGGTCATGATGCGCTCGGGCCGGAATCCTGGATTCACTTCGAGCAAGTGAACGAAGCTACGCACCAGCAAGCCGGCAGCGGCCAGCAAGACAAGTGAAAGAGCGACCTCGGAGATTACCAAAATGCTGCGCGTCCAGTTCTGCCGGACGCCACCACTTCCGGCGCGGCCCGCTTGCTTCAAGGATTCTCCGGCACTGACGCGCACGCCGCGCAGAGCAGGAGCCAATCCAAAGATAATTCCGGCGAACACGGCAATCGCGAATGTGAAGAGCAGCACGTGTGCGTCGATCTGAATTGCGAAAAGTTTCGGGATGCCGATGGGCTTCGAGGCGACGAAGGCTTTTACCCCCACATAGGCAAGCGGCAAGCTGACCAGTCCGCCTAGAAATCCGAGCAGCGCGCCTTCGGTGATGAGTTGACGCGCCAAACGCCATGATGTTGCACCCATCGCCGCGCGAACGGCGATTTCGCGCGTGCGGGAAGCTGATCGCGCAAGAAGAAGATTGGCGACATTGGCGCATGCGATCAGCAAGACGAATCCGACTACGGCGAGCAAGGTAAGCAGTGTAGAGCGCGAGTCGCCGATCCAGAGTTGCGTCCAAGGAATAATCCGTACCGCATGCGCCTTGTCCGCCGGGACGTTGTTCGCTTTATTCAGATTACTGATGATCGACGAGAACTCCGCCTGGGCCTGTGCCAGTGTTGTGTCTGGCTTTAGCCTTCCCAGGATTTGCACGAAGTGCGTTCTGGTAGCGCTCGGATCGGGCCCGCCCGGAAATACCTCCGGCACGCCAAATTTGGGATTCATAAAAAAGCTGACGCTTCCGGGAATGATGTAATCTTTCGGGAGCACTCCAACGATGGTCACGCTCTCGCCGTTGAGCGTGAGCGTTTGTCCGATGGCGCCAGCGTCGCCTCCGAGCGCGCTTTTCCAATATCCATCCGTAAGAATCGCGACGCGCGGCGCGCCCGGCCTGCCGTCAGCCTCGGTGAAATCGCGCCCCAGCGCCGGTGCAACGCGGATCAGGGAAAGGTATTGGGGAGTCACGATGCCGACTCTCACCGATTCCGCAGGGCCACGGCCTGTGAGAGTGAAGTTCAACGCGCGAAAAGCGGCGATTTGAGAAAGAGTGTGATTCTGATCGCGATAGGCAATGAATTCCGGCGCGGAAAGCGGCCAGGTAGAGAGCTTGAGCTGAACATCCTGGAACCAAACGATTTCTTCAGGATGATCGAAAGGGAGGGGCTTGAGCAACACGCCATTCACGACGCTGAAGATCGCGGTGTTCGCGCCGATGCCGAGCGCGAGCGTGAGAATCGCGACAGTTGCGAATCCGGGATTTTTCGCGAGGCTGCGAATGCCGTAGCGCACGTCTTGCGCAAAACTTTCCAGCCAGCCGAGGATGTCCATGTCACGCGTCCTCTCTTTTTGCAAAGTGAAATTTCCGAAACTTCGTTGCGCGTCTTCGTATGCTTCGCGCGGTGTCATTCCGGCGTTGATGCTGTCCGTGATGCGTCTATCGAAGTGGTAGCGCAATTCCTCGTCGAGTTCGAGATCGCGGCGATCACGCTTCCATAATCCTGTTAGCCGGCGAAGCCACGCCATTGCTTGTCCCCTTTTTGCGCACAAACTGAATTACGCGAATCGCAGAACGCTTGCCACGGCTTCAGTAAGGCGCGCCCAACTTTCTTCTTCCTTGGCGAGTTGCTTGCGGCCTTTTGCGCTCAAGCTGTAATAGCGCGCGCGGCGATTATTCTCGGAGGCGCGCCATTCCGCGGCGATCCAGCCTTCTTGTTCCATGCGATGCAGCGCGGGATAGAGCGAGCCTTCTTCGACGCGCAGAGTTTCATTCGACACGCGACGGATGTGCAGGGTGATTCCGTAGCCATGCATCGCGCCATGGGCGAGAGTGCGCAAGACGAGGAGGGTTAGAGTGCCTTGCAGGACGTCGTTCTTGGATTTGTTCACGGTACTCTCCTAGCTAGCTATAAGTAGGACGCAGGATACATGGAAAGGTTAGGAGGGTGGGAAGAATAATTTGGTGGACTAAGAGCGAAGGCGGCCGG
>DATBYL010000451.1:0-3246 GCA_036513735.1 Candidatus Acidiferrales bacterium | reverse complement strand
GAGGAAGCTGAAGCGCGCGCATCATCAGCATGCTGAGCGGCGCGCTCGCAGCGCCAATCAGAAGTAATACCGCAATGATTGTGATACTTACCGGGCGGCGCGGTGTGGCGGGAGACGGTGGCAAATCCGGAAAATCCGCCAACGTCGAACAGACCTGTGAGGCGGGTGGCGCGCTCAGAACTTGTGCCGATCCAAATTGCGCTTTGACGCCACGGGAATTCATGTAGTACAGCCACCATCCGCCGAGCGCGCAGAACAGGCCGTAAAACACGCCGAGGCCGATCCTCATTGCCAAAATTATCTGCGTCGGCATCTGCGGGTCGTTGCCCAGCGGCAATATCGGAATCATCGCAAGTCCGGGAAGAGAGACAAACAGAATAAGCGCGGCAAAAACTATTGTGGAGATTCGCGCCCAGTTCCGAAGATGGAGAAGACCAATCCCGGTGGCAAACGCCAAGCAGCCAAGGGCGATCATGAAAACCATAATCGCGATTATGAAGCCGAGCACGAAATGCGCCATGTCTCCGTAATCGGAAAAACTTGTGCTGGAGCCGATCAAAAGTACTACCGCGAAAAAAAGTCCGGTCAGGAGCTGGAGTGCTCCTCCAATGAAAAAAAGAACTGCGGAGAATGTGACGCCGCCAGAACGATTCATCGTTTACCCTCGGTTGGTCTTGGCGCGGGAGTATAGCTTATAAGGTGGCGAGTGTTTGAAACGTTTCGCGTGTTGAGTAGCCTTCGGCGGGAACTCGGCGTGAGCTGTTCTCAGTCTTCGCAAAAATGGCGTCAGTGCGCGTCTTTATTCGGCGGCGCGGAATGCTGCTGCATCAGATCGAATGTCACGCGCGCGTCTCTGCGCAATTGCCCGTACCTTATTTCCCAGGTGCCCAGCAGAATGAACGGAATAATTGTGGCTAGCGCCCATAGTTTCGCGTTGCGCGTCGCTTTTTCGCTGGCGTCCCAGCGGAAGAGTTTTACCGAAAGCGCAAACGCAATCACCGTCGTGCCGATCAAGGAAATCAAGTGTGGACCCAGGCTTGAAAGGCTGACCGCCTGATTCATCGTGCGTTGCGTCGCATCCACCAAATATGTCGCCGGCAGAAAAAGAGCGGCGTACTGAACATATTTTGAAAACATCATCAGTGGAAACGTGGCGCCGGAAAGGAAAATAAACGCCAACCAGATAAGCTGGTTGATCACCTGAGTTTCCTGCATCGTATTCATCACGCTGGCGATAATCAGTCCGAGCGACGCGAAACTGATAATTCCCAGCGAGCAGAGCACGAACACGCCAAAAATATTGCCAAACACGGTCATATGGAAAAGGTAGCGCGCCAGAGCGAACTCAATCACGATCGTCGGTAACGTCATCAAATAATTTGCAATGATGCTCGAAACCAGCATTGCACCGGGACCAATCGGCGCCAGCCGGTATCTGCGAAGAATTCCCTGTTCGCGATAGGTCACGAGCTGAACGCTCAGTCCCCAGAAATTTCCCATCACGGTGATTACTACCACCTGGGCAAGCAGCGGAGGCATCTTGGCGGTATCGCCGCCGGAAAAAACGCCGAGGAACAAGAATAAAAATATCATCGGCATAATCAAACTGAACACCATGAACAGGCGATTGCGCAGCGCCAGCTTGATTCGGTTAATCGTCAATGCGATGGCGTTTTTCAATCGCGCAGCCTCCTGCCGGTCAGCTCAATAAAAACATCTTCCAGTGAAGGCGTTGCAATTTCTAATCCCGCCAGTTCATTCCCAGTCGCCTCCAGATGCTTCACGATTGCGACGATTGTTCCCGGCACATGCTTCGAGTGAATTACGAAATATCCTTCAAACGCGCGGCAATCAGCCACGCCATCGAGCCGCTCCAATACCGCGGCGTCATCCGGTCGCGCCAAGCGTAATTCGATTCGTGTAGTGCCCGCAGATGACTGCTTCAACTCGCGTGGAGTACCGGTGGCGATCACCAGCCCGACATCCACAATGGCAACTCGATCGCAAAGCCTTTCCGCTTCTTCAATATAATGTGTGGTGATCAAAATAGTTTTCTTCTCGCGCTTCAATTCTTCGATGATGTCGTAAATTTCGCGCCGCACTTGCGGATCGAGTCCCGCCGTCGGCTCATCCAAAAAAACGATGCGCGGTTCATTCAGCAGCGCCATGGCAAGGGCAAGCCTTTGTTTTTGTCCGCCAGAGAGCGTGGAATAAAACGCGGATTGTTTTTCTTTCAGGCCGAAGCGATTAATCAAGTCGTCCACGGAGCGCCGCTTGTCATAAAAACTGGAAAACAATTCCAGCGCTTCGCGCACGCGAATTTTTTCAGGCAGGGCCGTGGCTTGCAGCACTCCGCCGATCAATTGCTTATAAGCGTTTCCACCGCTTTGCGGATTCATTCCGCAAACAGAAACTGTTCCGGAATCCGGCGTGCGCAATCCCTCTAGAATTTCCACGCAGCTCGTTTTGCCGGCGCCGTTCGGCCCAAGCAAGCCGAACACTTCGCCTTCGTCAACATGAAAGCTAATGCCGCGAATCGCCTCCACGGCTTCGTAGCTTTTCTTCAGATTTTCTACTTCAATGATATGGGTTGCCACGGTTGTGAGTGTTGGATTATTGCACAGTCGGCAGCGCTCACGCGAATGCGGCGCGTTCAACGCAGTCTGGTAGTAGTCCGCTGAGTTTGAAATGCTCGGCCACTTGTTGCGGCGGGAGTTTCGGAATACGATGCGCGTGCATTACGAATTGGCGCGCAGCCAGAGCACTGCGGTGAAAGACAAACGTAAGCCAGGGGGCTACATGGGAATTTCGGATCGTCGAAATATTTTGAAAAGTGGACTGGTCGTGCTGGGCGGTGGAATGCTTGCCGACGTGAGTTCGCTCGCTGCGCTGCAAAAGCCAAAGGCAGCCGCGTCACCATCGCAGGCCGCTGCGGCGGGCGCGAATGGCGCATGCAACTGCGACCACGCCGCCGACGGGACGCTCTTCGACATCGGCATCAGCGAACTGCGCCCGATGATCGAGCGATCCGAAGTGGACTTGCGCGACATCACCCGCCTTTTCTCTCAGCCCGGCGCTGCCATACGTCGCAAGCGACTCGAAACATTTTACGCCGAGCAATTCAAATTGCTGGAAGCCACAGATTTCGACGCTCTCAGCCAGAGCGGCAAAGTTGACTATCTTCTTTTCCGGAACAATCTTCAGCACGCGCACCGGCAGCTTGAAGTCGAAGACAAGCAGGACGCG
>DATBYL010000450.1:0-2455 GCA_036513735.1 Candidatus Acidiferrales bacterium | reverse complement strand
GGCCACGCCGCCGTCGCCGAAATTGTGTTGCCGCCGGAACTTGAAGTGGAAAAACCGGCCACGCTCGCGGCCATTGATAGCGATGGAATGCTCGTCGAAGGCGTAATTATCTTGCTGCCCGGCGGACGCAAAGTCACAACCGACGCCACGGGCCGCGCGCGATTCGTGGTCACGTCCGAACCCGGCGCATTTATTGCCGAAGTCCCGGCGAGTGCATTGCAGCCGCGCGTGCGCGCATATTCTTCGGTGCGTCCGCGTCCCACAACAAATTCTTCCGCGCTTACAATTTCGGAATATCCCCACATTTTAGTTCACGGCCAGTCGGAAACTGTTATGGGCTATGGATTTCGCGGCGATGCCGAATCCGATGGTGCAACGGTCGGCGGAAAAACGGCCTTAATTTTGGCCGCTTCGCCAATGGGAATTGTTTTTCAAACCGCGGAAGACGCCGATTTGGGCTCTGCGAGTTTGGTGTTCAGTGTTGCCGGAATAAAATACCAGCCGCTCGCGGCGACGGTTGTATCGCTCGAAATTTCGCAGCCCGTAGGAAAAATTGTTGTCGGCGAAAAGAATGAAATGTTCGTGCGCGTGGCAGGCACCGAACAGAAGGTAATTCTGTCGGTGGAAAATCGCGCGCCGGACGTTGTGGAATTGACCGACGGAAATTTTCACTGGGTAATGTCCAGCGGCGGAACTCTGAATGAAGCGACGATTGGAATGCGCGCGCGCGCCGGTGGCGATTTTTCTGTCAGCGTCCGCGTCGCGCCGGGTGACGGCACAACCGCGCCCGATTTAAAATTGGCGCGGCGCGAATTGATGGCCGCGCATGGATTAGCGGAGGACGCATGGCCCGCGCGACTGGATCGCGCGATCGCTCGCCTGGATCAAGCCGAAAAAAATCCACGCGATGCCGCAAAGTTGCAGCAGGAAATTGCGAAAATTCTGCTGGAAAATCCGCCGCCGGACGTGAAGCGCCATCTGCAAACCGCGTGGCTGGTAGTGGCGCAAAAGTAATGCCCACGCGAAACAATTGTCCGGCCCGTGAAATTTGCTAAATTCCCTGTGCTAGAATCGCCGAACCCGGCGGTTGAACTTATTGGGAGGCAGCCATGAACGAACCCATTCCGTTTACTCCAATCACAATCGGCATCGCGGTCGTGCTTTTTCTGCTCGGCGCCGCGATGACGTGGATTTGGAGCCGTCTACACGCGCGCGAACTTTCCGCGCGAGTGCGTGAGCTGGAAGCGCTGGAGAGCGGTAATCAATCCGTGGAAGCCGAAGTGCGAAGGCAATCGCTCGAATTGAAAGCGGAACGCGACGTGCTCCGCGAGAAATTGGAAATGGAACAACAGCGGCGTGCCAACGCAGAGACTACCGCGCAAAAAGCGCGCGAAAATATTGACGAGCAAAGAAAACTACTCGACGAAGCCCGCACGAAATTCGCCGACGCGTTTCAAGGCCTGGCCTCCGATGCGCTCGGCAAAAGCTCTTTGCAATTTCTCGAACTCGCAAATTCCAAATTTGAATCGCTGCGCGGCGAAGCCGAAGGCGATCTCGAACAACGCAAAGTTGCCATCGAAGGATTGGTGCGCCCGCTCGGCGATACCCTTGGTCAATTGAATGAGCGCTTGCAGCAAGTGGAATCTTCGCGTCAGGAAGCGTACGGCGAATTGCGTTCGCAGGTGAAACAACTTGCGGACACGAGTAAAGAATTGCGCGTCGAAGCGAGTTCGCTTTCCAATTCGCTGAAGCAGCCGCAAGTGAAAGGACGCTGGGGAGAATTAACTCTGCGTCGCGCGGTGGAATTGGCGGGCATGTCTCCGCATTGCGATTTTGTGGAACAAGTTTCAGTCGATACCGAAGGCGGGCGTCTGCGTCCGGACATGATCGTGCACTTGCCCGGCGGCGGACGAGTCGTGATTGACGCGAAAGTTCCGCTCAACGGATTTCTCGCTGCCACCGCCGCGGAAAATGATGATGAGCACGCGGCCGCAATGTTGGAACACGCGCGATTGGTGCGCGGGCACATTCAAGCACTCTCCGCGCGCGAATATTGGAAACAGTTTGAGCCGACACCGGAATTTGTCGTCCTCTTTGTTCCGGGCGAATCGTTTTTCAGCGCCGCGCTTGAAAGCGTTCCCACTCTAATCGAAGAAGCAATCGACAAGCGCGTTGTGCTCGCAAGTCCCACGACGTTGATCGCATTGCTGCGCGCAATTTCCTACGGATGGCGCCAGGAAATGTTGGCCGAAAACGCGGAGCGCATCAGTTCGCTCGGCAAAGAACTCTACGAACGGCTGGTAGTTTTCTCGGATCATTTGAGCGACGTCGGCCACTCTCTGGAAAAAGCCAACGAAGGCTACACCAAAGCGGTGCGTTCATTTAATACACGCCTGCTTCCCGGCGCGAATAAGTTCCGCGATCTAGGCGTGGCCAGCACAAAAGAAATTGAAGC
>DATBYL010000449.1:0-3841 GCA_036513735.1 Candidatus Acidiferrales bacterium | reverse complement strand
GTTCTTTGTCGAAGTCGTTGTTCGGTTCGCGCGAATCCATATTGAAATTCCTCCTACGACGCGTGATTCAAGACGCGATGAATTGCGGCGGCCATTTGCGTCCACTTTGAACGCTCGCGGACGAGTTGTTTGCGTCCCAGCGGAGTAAGCCGGTAATACTTAAATTCGCGATTGCGTTCTTTGGACATTTCCCATTTCGCGGAGATCCAGTTTTTCTTAACGAGCCGATGGAGAGCGGGGTAGAGCGAGCCGTGCTCGACCTGAAGCATTTCGTCGCTGGTGCGCTGGATGTGTTTTGCGATTGCGTGGCCGTGTGTCGGGCCGGTCAGCAAGGTGCGCAGGATTAGCATGTCCAGTGTGCCTTGCAGGAGTTCGGCGCGGTCTTGAGATTGTTTTTTCATGATAGTAGGGAGTCTACCATTTCGAGCTTCTGTATAGTAGACGTTCGACTATGGGAAAGGTTTCTAACTATTTTGGGGAATATCAGGCCCGGATGAGGGCGCCCTTCGGCTTCGCTCAGGATAAACAGCAAGCAGCGCCCCTACACGGGCGGTTCGGAGGCCAGGACGAGGATGGGGCGATAGGTGCGGGGGACGATGGCTTCGGCGATGGCGATTAATTTATTTTCTGGGCTGAAGATGCGGAGGCGATTGGGCGTCCATTCGCCGGAATTGAGTTCGGTGGTGGCGCCTTGCGCCATTGCGATGGAGCCCGGTTTTATTTGTGAGGGGAGGATATTGAATTTTGAACCGTGACGGATTTGGCGTTCGATGATGGGGAGAACGTTGATGCGCGGAAGTTCGGGAAGCAAGAGTTCGAGCGGGAGGACGTAGCTGGATAATTTTTCGGCGTTTTGTTGCGAAGCTTCGTGGAGAGCTTCGACGGTGACGGCTTGATCGAGAGTGAATTCGCCGACGGCGGTGCGAGCAATTTCTTCCAGGTGCGCGCCGCAGCCTAGAGATTGTCCCATGTCATGCGCGATGCTGCGAATGTAAGTTCCTGAAGAGCTTTCGATGGCGATTTTTGCGCGCGAGCCTTCGATTTCTGTGACTCGAAATTCGTAGACCTCAATTTCTACAGGTTTTAGTTCGACGGGTTTATTTTTTCGCGCGAGTTCATATGCTGCTTTGCCTTGAATTTTTTTCGCGGAAAAGGGAGGCGGCATTTGCGCGAATCGGCCGGTCATTGCGGCGGCCATTTTTTCTATTTCAGCGCGATTTAGAATTGGAGCGGTGTCCGGGCCTGTGGCTGTTCCGACGGAATCGTAGGTGTCTGTGGAATAGCCGAAGCGGATTGTGGCGGTGTAGCGTTTTCTGCGGCCAATATAAAATTGCGCCAGGCGCGTGGCTTTGCCGAGAAGCAAAACGAGAACGCCGGTAGCGAGCGGATCGAGCGTGCCGAGGTGGCCGATTTGGCGGAAGCCGACGATGCGGCGCACTGCATCGACGACATCGTGCGAAGTTTTTCCGCGCGGCTTATCCATTACCAGAGCGCCATCGAGCGACGCTGGTTTTGCGCTGCGCGGCATTCGCTACGGTTTCTCCGTGGGCTCAGTGGGCGGCTTTGGTTTATCCTGGCCGGCTTCATTACTCTTACCAACTTCGCGCAGCAAGTCGTCGATGCGCTGAGCGGCTTTGGCGCTGGTGTCCAGCAGGAAACGAAGTTCGGGGCTACGGCGAATTTGCATGCGCTCACAAAGTTCGTGGCGGATGTAGCCGCTGGCTTTTTCGAGTCCCGCGATGGCATCGGTTTGTTCTTCCGGAGTGCCTTCGATGATTACGTATACGCGCGCCTGCTTCAGATCCGTGGATACGCGAACCTCCGTGACAGTCATGCTGACTTCGAGGCGCGGATCGCGCAGCTCTCCGGCGAGCATGACGTCAACTTCGTGATGAATTTCTTCTGCGATGCGTTCGTGGCGGTGACCGACGAGTGTCATGTGCTTACCCTCCGCTATTTAATGAGAGTAGTGTTTTGCTGTTTGAGTTGCAAAGGTTTTGAAACAAAAAATATTTAAAGCAATTCGATTTGATGATCAACCAGACGGCGGCCCAGTAGAGTTTCAGAATCTTCGAGGACGCCTTGCAGCGCGTGTTCTACAAAACCGGCTTGATCGGCCAGGGTTACGATTCCGACGGTGAAGCGTTGCCAGAGATCCTGATGTTCAATTTCGGCGACGGCCACATTGAATTTTTTGCGCAGGCGATCTTTCAAGCTGCGCAAAACCTGCCGCTTATCCTTGAGCGAATGTGCTTCAGGAAGATTAATTTCGAGCGTTAGCAGGCCAATGGGCATTGCCAATTTATAGCGCGAAAATCCGCGGTGAAAAATTACGCTGTGGCTTCGCTGTGTTGGACGCGCACGGAAGTGAAGCACTCGAGCGTGTCGCCGATTTTCACGTCATTGAAATTGGAAACGCTGGCGCCGCATTCAAAACCGGTGCGAACTTCGCCCACGTCTTCCTTAAATCGCTTCAGCGAGCTGAGTTGTCCGGTGTAAGCGACCGCGCCATCGCGCATCACGCGCACTTGCGCGTTGCGTTTCAGAATTCCATCCACAACGAAACAGCCTGCAATCGCGCCGGTGCCTTTGATTTTGAAAACGTTGCGCACTTCGGCATGGCCGATGACCGTTTCCTGGAAAACGGGATCGAGCAGGCCGAGCATGGCTTTCTTAATTTCGTCGCTGACTTCATAAATGATGGAGTGGTGACGAATGTCCACGTGTTCGCGCTGCGCCAGTTCGGCAGCTTTGCGTTCGGGGCGGACGTTGAACGCGATGATCACCGCGCCGGAAGCAGACGCGAGAAGCACGTCTGTTTCGCGGACGGCGCCAACACCTGCACTGAGAATTTTCAGTTTGACTTGATCGGTGGAAAGCGTCGGCAACATTTCGGAAAGAACTTCGACGCTGCCTTGCACGTCAGCCTTGATGATGAGCGGCAATTCTTTCACATCGCCCGCGGCGAGTTGCTCGTGCAATTGATCGAGGGTGAGCCGTGCGCCGGCCGTTCGAGCCAAAGTGGCTTCGCGAATTTTCGACTGGCGGAATTCGACAAGGTGGCGCGCTTTGGCTTCGTCGGTGACGTGGAACTGATCGCCCGCTTCGGGGATTCCCTCAAGACCGAGAACTTCAACGGGCGTGGACGGGCCAGCGCTTTTTACCGGTTGGCCTTTATCGTCAAACATTGCGCGAACTTTGCCGAACACCGCGCCGCAGAGGAAAAAATCTCCAGTGCTGAGCGTGCCGTTTTGCACGAGGACGGTTGCGACGGGGCCGCGTCCGCGATCGACGCGCGATTCCAGAACGGTGCCGCTGGCGACGGCGCCGGGATTGGCGCGAAGCTCACGCATATCGGCGACGAGCAAAATCATTTCAAGCAATTTATCGAGATTCTTTTTTAGTTTGGCGGAAACTTCCACGACGATGGTATCGCCGCCCCATTCTTCAGACATCAAGCCGCGTTCGGAAAGCTGGCGTTTAATTCTTTCGGATTCCGCGCCGGGCTTATCCATTTTATTTACAGCGACGATGATGGGAACTTTCGCCGCTTTGGCGTGATCGATGGCTTCGGCGGTTTGCGGCATCACACCGTCATCGGCGGCAACGACGAGCACGACGATATCTGTAACTTTTGCGCCGCGAGCGCGCATGCGCGTGAAGGCTTCGTGGCCCGGCGTGTCAATGAATACAACTTTGCGTCCGTGAACATTCACGGAGTACGCGCCGATGTGTTGGGTGATTCCTCCGGCTTCGCCGCCGGCCACATCGGTTTCGCGAATTGCGTCAAGCAAACTTGTTTTGCCGTGGTCGACGTGGCCCATCACGGTAACGACGGGCG
>DATBYL010000448.1:0-4309 GCA_036513735.1 Candidatus Acidiferrales bacterium | reverse complement strand
AAATATCTTCTGGCGCGAATGGTCCGCGCGGCGGAGTCATCATCGGCCAAACTTGGACGACCGACCTGCCAGTGCCGTCAGCTCCACTCGCGGGATTAATTTGGCGCAGTCATTCAACTTACCAACGCAACGAGCCGTGTCAGTTGGCCGCAACCGCAAATTTGCCCGCACCAGCGAACGATGAAACCTGCGCGGTAATCCTCACCAAGCTAACGCTCGTTGGCGCGCGCCCTGGGAAAGATTCCACGCCGGAAAATTATCGCAAAATGGGACTGACCACTGCCGGAACGTGGACGGGCGAAGGCGACACGCTCAGCTATGTTTCCATAAATTCCGGGCGGTTAGTTTCCGTTACGCAATCCTCAACCGAGCAAATGGATTTCACGGTCACGCACGAAGGCGGTGAGCGCATGTCGTATCAAGGCTCGGTTCAAAGCCGTTCGCATCTCGCGCTTCTGCCGCCGACTCCATAATTTTCCAACCATTGGTATAATGATTGATTGCGCCCTGATCATTGGACGCGCATGGAACTCGTTGCTCTGAATCTTTTAAATAATGTCATGAAATTTAAACTCTCAAGTACGTACGAACCTCGCGGCGATCAGCCAACTGCTATCGCCCAACTCGTCAACGGCATCAACGCCGGTGATAAGCATCAGGTGTTGCTTGGCGTAACCGGCTCCGGGAAAACCTTCACGATGGCGAAAGTGATCGAAGCGCTCGACCGTCCTGCGCTCATCATGGCGCACAATAAGACTCTCGCCGCGCAGCTCTTCCACGAATTTCGCAGCTTTTTTCCAAATAACGCCGTCGAATATTTCGTCAGCTATTACGATTATTATTTACCCGAAGCGTATCTGCCGTCGTCCGACACTTACATCGAAAAAGAATCCACCATCAATGACGAGCTAGATAAATTGCGTATGAGCGCCACGCGCTCCCTCTTCGAGCGCAAGGACGTCATCATCGTCGCATCCGTCTCCTGCATTTACGGCCTCGGCTCGCCCGAGGCGTATTACGGAATGATGGTTCTGCTGGAAAAGGGAATGAGCGCTGCTCGCGAAGCCATTCTGCGAAAGCTCGTAGACATTCAGTACGAGCGCTCAGAAGATTTGCGGCGCGGAACATTTCGTGTGCGCGGAGATCGCATCGAAATTTATCCGCCCTACGAAGACTATGCGTACCGTATCGAGATGTGGGGCGACCAAATTGACGCCATCCGAAAAATGGATCCGCTCACTGGAGAACTCCGCGAGACACCGGAGCCGATCACGCGTCTGCCCATTTATCCGAAAACGCATTACGTGATGCAGCCAGAGCAGCGCGAGCGCGCCATCAAGAGCATTCACGAAGAACTCGATTGGTGGAAACCTGAACTCGAGAAGCAGGGCCGCTACGTGGAAGCGCAGCGCGTATGGCAGCGCACTTTGTTTGATATCGAAATGATGCGCACCATCGGCTACTGCCACGGAATCGAAAATTATTCGCGGCACATGGCCGGACGACTTCCCGGCGAAGCGCCGCCAACATTGTTCGATTACATTCCGAATAATTTCGTTTTGTTCGCCGACGAATCGCACCAGACAATTCCGCAAGTGAAGGGAATGTTTCACGGCGATCGTTCGCGCAAGCAAACTCTGGTGGACTACGGTTTCCGCATGCCCAGCGCGCTCGATAATCGCCCGCTCACATTTGAAGAATTCGAGAATCGTGTCAATCAAGTCGTCTACGTTTCCGCCACTCCAGGTCCATACGAACTTACAAAATCAGCCGGCGTTGTCGTCGAACAATTAATTCGCCCGACAGGATTGGTCGATCCCGAAGTAGAAATCCGCCCTGTAAAAGGACAAGTCGACGATTTGGTCGAAGAAATCAGGAAGCGCGCGGAACAGAATCAGCGCGTGCTGGTGACAACCTTAACGAAGCGCATGTCAGAAGATCTCGCGGAATACTTCACGGAAGTCGGCATCCGCTGCCGCTACATGCATAGCGAAATTGAAACGCTTGAGCGCATCCGCATCCTTCGCGATCTCCGCCGCGGCGAATTCGACGCGCTAATTGGCATCAACTTGCTGCGCGAAGGATTGGACCTGCCTGAAGTTTCGCTCGTGGCAATTCTCGACGCTGATAAGGAAGGCTATCTCCGCAGCGCCACCGCGCTAATTCAAACCATTGGCCGCTGTGCGCGTCATTTGGAAGGCCGCGCAATTCTTTATGCCGACGTGATCACCGATTCCATGCGCAAAGCTATGGACGAAACATCGCGCCGCCGCGCAACGCAAACCGCTTACAACGCGCAAAACGGAATCACGCCACTCAGCATCATCAAGTCGGTGGACATGCAACTCGCCGCAATTTCCGGCGCCGATTACCTGACAGTTCCGACTGACGATTACGTTTTGGAGGACATTAAAACCGAACAGCAGCTTCATAACGCCATCGAACAAATGGAAGTTCAAATGCGCGAAGCCGCGAAGAAATTTGAGTTCGAGCGCGCCGCAGCTTTGCGCGATCGCATCCGTGGGTTGAAGCAACGCGATCTCGGCGAACTATTCGCTCCGCCGGAAGAAAAAGCTGAAACTCAAAGCTAGTCCGAAAACCCGTAATATGGTGAGGTTTAAACCATCCCGCGGCGTAAATCTGCCAGCGGATAAAACGTATCGCGCCACACAATTCCGCCGCGTGACAGCGTGATAACCGTCGACCGCGTCAACATCCACATGAAAATCAGTGCCCCAATCGGATGCGTTAATCCATAAAGCGGCGAAGCCTTCGCTCCAAACGACAACGCAACATGAACGCACAGCGCAATTCCGACCGCGATCGCAGCGAATAAAAACGCAAGCCCGAAACTTTTTTCAATCGCCAGCCAGACGAGTGCGATCCATGGGAAAACGCTCATCAGGAATATTCCAAGTATCTGCGAACAAACAATTGGAACATTAAAATAGGAAGCGGCAAAAAAGTTCTTCGTTGTTCCGCGCACCAGATTTCCCAAGCCGGCTTGCCAGCGCACTCGAATGTGTTGAGCGGCGTATCCTGCCTGCGAACGGAAGCCGGCCTGCTTCACAAGTTTTCCCATTTTCATATCTTCGATCACTTCCATCGCAAGTTTCTTGTGGCCGCCGACGGCGTCATACACTTCGCGGCGCATTAATTGGAACGCGCCGATCCCGGTGAACTTCGCGGATTTCGGATTGCTCGCTTGCCACGGTTCGGTTCCCATCGTAAATCCGAGTCCGAAATAGGTCATCACCACGCGCTCCCAGAATCCGACCATCGTCATTTGCGTCATGAGCGCGAGATGATCGATTTGCGTTGTCGTGGCCAGCGTCATGATTCGACTCAATGAATCCGGCGCGAAAATAACGTCAGCATCCGTGAAGACCAGCCACTGCGCTGTCACCAATTGATAAGCGGCACTCAGTGCGTGCGGCTTTCCGAGCCATCCAGGCGGTAGTTCTGTGATGTGAATTACGCGTAACCGCGAATCGCGCGCAGCAAATTCGTCCAATATTTTTCCAGTGGCGTCTGCCGACCGGTCGTCGACGGCGATCACTTCGTAATCGGGATAATCGAGAGATAGTAACGACGTGAGCGCTGCGGGAAGTTTCTCCGCTTCATCGCGCGCCGCAAACATAATCGAAATGCGCGGGCACTCTGATTTCTCCAGCGGCGCAAACCGCTCGACGCGCGGAAGTTTCATCATTCCACTTCCCGCTCGAACGGACTGAATCGCCCACAATAATGCGGGAATTAAGAGTGTAATCGTTAGACCAATGTACAATTTTATTTTCTCGCGCGAGAATTTGCCAAACACGCTATTCTAACATCCATCGGACATTGAACAGAGAATTGGCGGAGAGATTTTGACTGTGAAAGTAACGCCGACGTCGATCGCCATTGTTGGTGCGGGTCGTGTCGGCCGCGCGCTGGGAAGGCGGCTCCGCGAAACCGGTTGGCACATCACTTCGATAGTGACGCGTTCTGAATCTACCGCGCGCCGCGCCGCAAGATACATCGGCGCAGGACGCCCTTACGGAAAACTGTCTCGATTAATTTTGGAAACTCGCGTTGTGCTGATCGCAGCGCCGGATGACGCCGTCGCAGCATTGGCCGAACAGCTCGCGCAAATCGGCAGCGAAGAATGGAAAGGGAAAATTATTCTGCACACCAGCGGAGGGCTGGATAGCCGCTCGCTCGCTCCTCTGCAGCGCTTCGGCGCGATTGTCGGCTCGATTCATCCTCTACAAAGTTTTTCGTCACGTGTTGCGCCACCGCTGGAAGGTGTGTGGATAGTGATCGAAGG
>DATBYL010000447.1:0-2154 GCA_036513735.1 Candidatus Acidiferrales bacterium | reverse complement strand
CCGATGTCGTGCACGTCTCCCTTCACCGTTGCCAGCACAACTTTTCCGCGTTTCGCCGTGTCCGCCTTCTCCATAAATTGTTCCAGATGGCTCACGCCCGCCTTCATCGCTTCGGCGGACTGCAGCACTTCGGCCACAATCAATTCATTGTTGTTAAATAATCTTCCGACCTCCGCCATTCCCGTCATCAGCGGCCCGTTGATAACGTCCAACGGCTTCGCGCCCTCCGCGCGTTTCAAATCCAGATCCGCGATCAACCCATCGCGCGTTCCCTCAATAATGTAATTCGCAAGCCGCTGATCCAGTGGCAACTGTTCCTTGGACTTTTCTTTCTTCTTCACGGTGCGGAAATGGTCTGACACTGCCGCAATATGAAATTGATTGATCGCTCGCTTCTGATCCCGCGTCTGTTTACGCCAATCTTCAGGTGCGCCAACCACTAATGTCTTCTCGGAATAATCATCCGGCACATGCTTTGGCGGATGATTGAACAGCAAATTTTCCGCCAGCTTCCGTTCGTGCTCTGGAATTGAAGCAAATCGCTCAATCTTCTCGGAGTTCACAATCGCCAGATCCAGCCCGGCCTTCGTGCAGTAATAAAGAAAAACCGAATTCACCACTTCGCGCGCCGCCGCAGGCAATCCAAAACTTACATTGCTAATCCCCAGCACAGTGCGTACGTAAGGAATTTTTTCCTTGATGAGCCGGATGCCTTCAATCGTTTCCACCGCGCCGCCAATATAATTTTCATCCCCGGTAGCACATGGAAACACCAGCGGATCAAAAATGATGTCCTCGGCCGGGATTCCATATTTCTCGGTCAGCAATTTCAGCGAACGTTCCGCAACCGCCAGTTTTCGTTCGCGAGTAAATGCCTGCGCCTGCAATTTATCTTCGTCAATGCATCCAACAATCACTGCCGCGCCAAAGCTTCGCGCCAGCGGGCACACCCGCTCAAATTTTTCTTCGCCATCCTCAAGGTTGATCGAGTTAATGATGCTTTTTCCCTGGCAATATTTCAGCGCCAACTCAATCGCCTTGGGGTCGGTCGTATCAATCATCAGAGGCGCTTTTATTTTCCGGATGATCTTGTCGTAGAACGGCGGAATGTCGTTCATTTCTTCGCGGTCGGTGGATTGCAAGCACACATCCACCACCTGCGCGCCGCTACGCGTCTGTCGACGCGCAATTTCGCTCGCCTCTTCCCACTTTTCTCCCGCCACTAAATCCTTAAACAGCCGCGAGCCAATCACGTTCGTGCGCTCGCCCACCAGCAAAGGCCGCGCGGACTCTTCCGCCTCAACCGCCTCTACTCCCGAATAAAAAACTCGGTGATGCGGTGCCGGCGCACGCCGCGGCGCTTTCCCTTCAGCCATCTGCGCAATCGCCTTAATGTGATCCGGAGCCGTTCCGCAGCATCCGCCAACAATATTCAGCCAGCCATTTGTAACGAATCGTTCGAGCTGCGTCGCCAGCGAAGTCGGCGTCTCCACAAATTTGCCTTCTTCATTCGGAATTCCCGCGTTCGGATAGCAGGAAATCGCGCGCCGCGAAAGTCCGGAAAGCGTCCGGATGTGATCCGTCATAAATTCCGGCCCGGTGGCGCAGTTCAATCCAATCGAAAGCAAATCCAAATGGTCCAGTGACACCCACAGCGCTTCCACATCCTGCCCGGCCAGCATCGTGCCCGTCTGCTCAATCGTTGCCGAAATCATCAGTGGAATTCTGTGTCCGCGTTCGCGCGCAAGTTGTTCGATCGCCTGCGTAGCTGCTTTAATGTTTCGGGTGTCCAGGCAAGTTTCCACCAGCAAAATATCCGACCCACCATCCAGCAGCCCGCGCGCTTGCTCGTAGAAATTTTCGCGCAGCTCGTCAAAAGTTATTCCGCCCACGATCAGAGTGATTGCCCGCGTCGTCGGCCCCATGCTGCCCGCCACAAATCGCGGCTTCGCCGGCGTAGACATTTCGTCTGCCGCCGCGCGCGCCAATTCCGCCGACGTCCGGCTAATCTCATACGCCTGATCGCCCAGCCCATATTCAGCCAGTACCATCGGCGTGCTGCCGAACGAGTTTGTCTCGATGATGTCCGCGCCAGCTTTCAAATACATCCGGTGAATATCGGAAATCACGTCAGGCCGGGTGATCACAAGATTC
>DATBYL010000446.1:0-4140 GCA_036513735.1 Candidatus Acidiferrales bacterium | reverse complement strand
AGTGCCGAGCAAATCACCGTCGTGCGAAAGATTATCCAGGAAAATTTGAGACGAAACGCCGAAGAGCGGGTCGCCCATGGTGATGACGCCAGCCGGGTTGGTCGGAGGAAATGGCTTTGTGAGTTTGGTCGTAGTCGAGATGGAATTGTTCCATACGCTGTGCGTGTTGTTGAGGTTCGGGAACTCTCCGTCGTCAACTGCGTCGCCGCAGGATACGGCAACTACATCATTCACGCCGGAAGTGGTGCTAGGAATCGTGACGTTATAGCTGAGAGTTGCACCGCCGATACAGCTCAATGGCAGAGCCTCTCCAACTGTGATGTTTGGCTGGGTAAATACCGTACGCGTGAGGACGATAGAATCACGTTGGAATTCAAAACGATAGTTGTCATCTCTTGCGAGCAAGCCGGCGGTGGCGACGGAAAACACGGCGGCCGTCGCCAGTACGGCGGAAATGAGATTCTTTTTCAAGTTGTCCCTCCCAGGAGCCCGGTAAAACTACAATGGGTCGTAGTGGGGAACGTTAAAATTCGGGGAAAATTTTGTTAATTGGATGTGAATGGGTGAGACCGAGGACGGCCTGAAGGCCGCCCTACGCTTTGGCGGAGATGGCGGCGTCGATGGCGGTTACCAGATCGTCGTATTCCCACGGGACGTCCAGGCGCGAACCATTAATGAAGAAGGTGGGCGTGCCGTTGACGCCGCTGCGGACACCGCCGGAGAAATCGGCGTGAACTTTCGCGGCGTACTCGCGTTTCTGGAGGGCGTCGCTGAGGTCGCCGGGACTGAGATTTAGTTTGTGGGCGAGATCGGAATACAGCGCGCCGCCGAGGCGGCTTTGGTTTTCATAAAGCAGGTCGTGCATCTCCCAAAATTTTCCGTGAGCGCCGGCAAATTCCGCAAGCTCGGCGGCGAATTCGGCGTTGGGATGCATTTCGGTCAACGGGAAATTACGGAAGACGAAGCGCAACTGTTTGCCAAAATGTTTTTGCACTTTCTTTACGATGGGAAAGGCGCGTCCGCAGAACGGGCATTCGTAGTCGCCATATTCGACGAGCGTGACCGCGGCGGATGCGTCACCTTGAATATGATCGGTTGGGCCGACGGGAATTTTCAGCGTGCTCATGACATTCTCCTTATGGCGCCGACGTAACGCCGACGCAGCGTTTATTTGGGCAAAGCTTCGAGAGCGGTGAGGATGCCGTCCGCGCCGGGATTTACTGCGACGGGCGAAATGTAGCTCCAGGTGATGATTCCATTTTTATCGATGACGAAGAGAGCGCGTTCGCAAACACCTTCGGATTTACGATAGGCGCCATAAATTTGCGCGGTGGCGCCCTTCGGCTCGAAGTCCGCGAGGAGCGGAAATCTCAGGTGGCGATCTTTTGTGAATGCTTCGTGGCACCAGACGCCGTCAACGGAGATGCCGAGAAGTTCGGCGTTGAACTTTGTGAATTCGGGAAGGACTTCGTTGTAGAGAGCCATTTGATCGCCGCAGACGGGGCTGAAATCCGCGGGATAAAAGGCGAGAATTACGGGACGGCCGCGAAGTTCGGTGAGCGCGAGGCGCTGATCGGGAGTGACGAAAAGACTAAAGTCTGGAGCGGGAGTTCCGGCGGTTAGGATTGAAGCCATGATTTCTCCGTGCTGCGAAATTCTGAAACTTGGAATTTAGACTGGCAGGGGAGGCTTTGCAAGTAATTGTAGATGAATGAGCGGGGGAAAAAGATTCGCCGGGGGGAGAGTGAACACAGCCTGAAGGCTGTGCCACAGCTTTTCTATTGTGTTACAGGGCGGTTCGGGACAGAATCGCGCGGCTTGGAGTTCTGATGCAGACGATCACACTACTTGGATCATTGCCGAAGGAAGCCGAGAAAATTCTGCTGGTGCTTTTTCTTGCGTTCCTGGTGGGACTGGAACGCGAGGAACATAAAGTCTCTACGGACAATTACGGATTCGGCGGCGTGCGCACATTTCCATTAATTGGATTGCTGGGCTACGTGCTGGCTCTGGTTTCGGGCGGAAATTTAATTTTGCCCGGAGTCGGACTGGTGGTGGTCGGCTCGTTATTGTGGAAATCATATTCTTACAAGCTGGACCATTCGCCGCTGGCGGGCATGACGTCCGAAATTTCCGCGCTGCTGATTTATGCGATGGGTGTGCTGGTGTTTCAGGAACAATTTTGGATTGCCACGTCGATCGTTGTGATTGCGGTTGTGCTGCTGGAGTTGAAGACCGGTCTTGAGAATTTGACGAAGCGCGTGCCGGGCGAGGAAATTCTGACGTTCGCGAAATTTCTTTTGCTGAGCGCGGTGATTCTGCCGGTGGTGCCGAATGCGCTGTACGGCCCGTTTGGATTTAATCCGTTCAAGGCGTGGGTAGTGGTGGTGGCCGTGAGCGCGATTTCTTACGGCAGCTATCTTTTGCAGAAAGCTACGCGCGGGCACGGCGACATCATGCTGAGCGCTCTGCTTGGCGGACTTTATTCGTCGACGCTTTCCACCGTGGTGCTGGCGAAGCGCGCGCGGTGTGAAACGCATCCACATTTATTTTCGGGAGCGATGGTGCTGGGGTCCGGAATGATGTACGTGCGGATCATTGCGCTGCTGGCGCTGTTCAGTCCGGAATTGTTGCGCCGGCTTTATATTCCGTACGCGGCGCTGGCGCTGATTGGCGCGGTGGGAGGTTGGGCGTGGGCGCTGCGCAGCGATCCCAAAGCGGGTGAGGTGGCGCCCCCACAGCCGGCGAGCAATCCACTTGAATTGAGCGCGGCACTTTTATTTGGCGCGCTATTTGTTTTAATGCTGGCGATCACACATTACGTGCTGCTTTATTTGGGGCATGCGGGATTTTATTCTTTGGCGGGAATTACCGGGCTGACGGACATTACTCCATTTATCATGAGCCTGACGCAATCGGCGAAGACGAATACTCCGCTGGAACTGGCCGCTGCTGGAATTACGATTGCGGCCTCGAGCAATAATTTGATCAAGGGATTTTACGCGCGGGGATTTGCTGATAAGCGAACGGGCACGGAGGGATTAATTCTGCTGGCTGTTTACGCCGCGATTGGATTGGCGGCGCTCGCCTGGTAGTTGTGAATACTTCTTCTGATTCCACGGAAAGTTCTTTCCGTTTGCCGCCTGCTTCGCATCGCGGATTCTGGAATTTAATTGCCACGCAATTTCAGGGCGCGTTCAGCGATAACGCGCTGAAGAACCTGGTGATCTTCCTGATTCTGGGAATGAATCTGCCGCACGAACGCGCCAACCGCATGATTTCGCTGGTGGGAATTATTTTCGCGATTCCCTTCCTGTTATTTTCACTGGCCGGCGGATATTTCGCGGACCGTTACAGCAAACGCAGCGTCACCATCAGCACAAAATATTTGGAAATTGCAGTGATGATGCTGGCGCTGGCCGGACTTGCGGCGTCGAATTTGCCTCTCCAATTCGCGGCGATATTTTTAGTTTGCACGCAAGCGGCGCTTTTTGGCGGAGCGAAGTACGGTCTGCTGCCGGAATTGCTGCGCGAGACGGCGCTATCGTGGGGCAATGGAATTTTGGAGTTCGGAACATTTGTGGCCGCGTTGACGGGCACGATGGCCGGCGCATTTCTTGCGGATACATTTCGCGGAAGGCAGGCGTGGTCGGGCGCGCTGTTGCTGGCGATTTCGCTGATTGGTCTCGCGACGAGCTACGGAATATCGCGCGTGCCGGTTGCCGACGCGCGACGACAATTTCTGTGGAATCCATTTACCGATTTGCGCGAGCAACTCGGAATTATCCGAAGCAATCGGTTGCTGGCGCTTGCTGTCGTCGGGAATATTTATTTTTGGTATTTGGCGGCGCTGATTGTTCTGGTCGTAGTCGTATACGGAACTGGCGCGCTGGGGCTTACGGCTCTGCGAACGAGTTATTTGCAGGCGGCGATGGCGGTGGGAATCGGCGCAGGAAGCGTGGCTGCTGGATATTTTTCGGGCGAACAAATTGAATATGGATTTATCCCATTTGGCGCGGGCGGAATGTCAGCGGCGTGCGCGGCGCTTTCTTTCGCGCAACTGGGATACTGGACGGTATTTTCAGAATTGGCGGCGCTCGGATTTTTCGCCGGATTTTTTGCCGTGCCGATCAACGCGCT
>DATBYL010000445.1:0-3108 GCA_036513735.1 Candidatus Acidiferrales bacterium | reverse complement strand
CCGGAATCCGATGTATCCGCAGCGGCAATCAAATCCTGTGGCAGAGTCAAAAACGCGCGGGGGGAATCAGTATGCAACTTCGCCGGACGCGCGCTTTCCATTTGTGCTGACGACTTACCGGCTGACGGAACATCATACCGCGGGAGGAATGTCGCGGACGTTGTCGCATCTTGCGGAATTGCAGCCGGAAAGTTTCTGCGAAATTTCTACGGCGATGGCGCGCGAGCTTTCGATTATTCCGGGCGAGTGGGTAACTGTCGTGACCAGACGCGGAGCGATTGAATGCCACGCTTTAGTGACGCCGCGAATCAAGACGCTGACGATCGCGGGGAAGACCGTCTATCAAGTTGGACTGCCGTATCATTGGGGCTACAACGGACTTGTGAAGGGCGACATCGCCAATGATTTGGTGGCGATTTCCGAGGAGCCAAACGTGCGCATCATGGAAACGAAGGGTTTGTTGTGCAACGTGCTCCGCGGCAAGCGCGCGGAAAATGCGAAATCAATCAGCAAATTGAAATTGGCGCAGGGTGCAGACTGATGGGGAAGACCGCGTTCCTTACTGATGCAACGATTTGCATCGGATGCAAAGCGTGCGAAGTTGCGTGCAAGGAATGGAATGAAGTTCCTGAAGATGGGTTGGTGTGGAGCGGGCTTTCCTACGACAACACAAAAGCGCTGGGACATTCGACGTGGCGGCATGTGATGTTTCTTGAACAGCCTCAAATCGCAGGACCGCAGATTTCCGATATGCAGAATCCATTTCGCTGGGTTTTTCTTTCCGATGTTTGCAAGCATTGCGCGAACGCGGGATGTCTGGAAGCGTGTCCGACTGGATCGATTGTGCGCACGGAATTCGGGTCTGTTTTTGTGCAGAAGGATATTTGCAACGGCTGCGGATATTGTGTGGTGTCGTGTCCGTTCGGAGTGATTGATAGACGGCCTGACGACGGGCGCGCGTTCAAATGCACATTTTGTTATGACCGGCAGAAGGCCGGACTTGTTCCCGCGTGTGCGAAAGCTTGCCCGACGCAATCCATCCAATTCGGCGATTTGGATGAACTGAAGCAGCGCGGCAAAGATCGCGTGCAGGAATTGTACAAGCGCGGATATGAGGACGCACGCGTTTACGATCCGCAGGAGACGAGCGTCGGTGGCGTTCATGCGATGTTTGTAATTTTGGGAAATCCTGAAGCGTACAATTTGCCGCCTGCGCCGGAAGTGCCCACCGTTCACTTGAAGAGCGCTTGGACATCCGCGCTGATTTCCGCGGTAGTTTTGATTGTGATTGTTTGCGCAGCGTTTGCCATTCGATGAGTTGCCGCGGTTTGATTATTTCATCCAAATGAGTACGCCGCCAAAACCCAAAGCAACCGAGCAACGGCTTGACGAAATTCGCGAAGTCGCCGCGTCGAACGCAAATAATCCCGCGGCAGTTCCAGCTTTCGGTGAACCGCACGCGCGTGACGGAAGAGAAAGTTACTACGGATTGCCGGTGCTTAAGGCGCCGACCTGGACGTGGGAAGTTCCTTTGTATTTCTTTTTCGGCGGGATCGCCGGTGTTTCCGCGTGCATCGCATTCTTCGCGCATCTATTTCATGCGGATCCTGCGCTGGTGCGGATGTGCCTTTGGGTCGGACTGATCGGCGCCGCAATTTGCCCGGTGCTGCTGATCTTGGATCTTGGACGCCCCTCGCGTTTTCTCAATATGTTGCGCGTTTTCAAAATTCAGTCAGCGATGTCACTGGGCGTCTGGATTCTAGTGGCATTTTCGGGATGCACATTTTTCGCGGTGCTTTCTTTTGAATTGCTGCTGCGCGGATTCTCACCTTCATTTCTTATCCCACTACTGTGGCTCGCAGAAGGATCCGGCGCTGTGATGGGGCTGCTTCTCGCGAGCTACACGGGTGTGCTGATCGGCGCGACGGCAATTCCGGTGTGGTCTGAAAACCACAAATTGATCCCCGCGCATTTTCTGACGTCAGGCCTGGGATGTTCGGCCGGAATTTTGGAACTGGCGGGATTTTTAATTCCCGCGACGCAAATAATTGGATTTGCCGCCACCGGAATTGAGACGTTGGTGGGCGCGGTTCTCGAAGTGCATAAAAAATCCGTGGATGGTCCGTTGCATCATGGGCGTTCGGGCTGGACTTTGCGGATCGGCGGTATATTGGAAGGTCCAGTGGCTCTCGTGGTCCGAATTTTCTGGGGATCGCTGCCGATCGGACGCGAAGTTGCGGCGATATGTTTTTTAGTTGGCGCGCTGCTTAGCCGCTACGCTTGGATTTGGGCGGGACATGCGTCGGGGCAAGATCCTGAAGTATTGTTTCAACTTCAGCGCAAATCGTAACGACAATTATACAATTATTTTATGCCTCAAAAGCGCCGCGATATTGTTCAGAAAACTTTTCGGGTGGGCATAACGCTCAAAGGAATTGATGGCGCGCTCGAAACCATTGGAGGCTTGTGGCTCTGGTTCATTCATCCGACGGCATTCAACGCGATTGTAAGTGTGCTCTCGAAACACGAATTCAAGCATAGTCCTCAACTGCTGACTGCGTTTCACACGTTATACGCGTCGGAAGCGCTGTGGTATGCGCATCGGCGATTCGCGTCGATCTATCTTCTTTCGCACGGACTAACAAAAGTGATTCTGGTTATCGCGCTATGGATGAATTCGCTTTGGGCCTATCCGCTTACGATTTTTGTTTTTGGCGGGTTCAGCGTTTATCAAATATATCGCTTCAGCTTTACGCACTCGATTCCGATGCTGATCCTTACAATTTTCGATCTCGCTGTTATTTATCTTACGTGGCTGCAATGGCGGGACGAGAAAGAGCGTCGCACGAAGTCGTCGGAATAAAATAATTGAAAATGATGGCCGGCGCGAAACGATTCGCGCCCTTGTCAAAACTTATAGCCGGCCCACAAAGCCCAGTAGTTAAGATTGCGGCCCGGCAGCGTCTGTTTTAGGAAAGGCCCGGCATAAAAAATCCCGTAATCAGCCTGAAACCAGAGGTGACGGTCCACCTGCCACTGAACCTCGGTGCCGGGCCTGTCTCCGACGAATCGGGCACGGCTGCCATCCGCGGCCGTGATCAAAAATCC
>DATBYL010000444.1:0-6103 GCA_036513735.1 Candidatus Acidiferrales bacterium | reverse complement strand
TCGCCTGATTTTCATTTGAGCGCACTGCCACCGACAGCGTTCATCTAAATCGACACACGACCCGCTACGACTCTGGAACACCAACTGGACTCCCATCCATCCTTGTGTAACTATTGCTTCCCGCTGCCCTATCCGCCCTGTCGGAATGGATAACAAGCCCATACTCCCGGCCCCTGAAGGCGCACGCTCGGCTAACTTGCCTCGCGTGCTCGTGGCCACTACGGCCATGCTCACCTTTATTTCTTTTTGGCGAGCGGCCGCAATTGTTCTGAACGACCTCGCGTCCTCCGCGTATTACGCCGGTGGCGAAGCCGAGCGGTACATTGGCAAAACCGCGCCGTGGTTCATTTTGGCGATCATGTTGTTCTCGTATGCGGTGCGCGCGATTTACGTGGAAAGCTGCAGCATGTTCGTGCGCGGCGGCGTTTATCGCGTGGTGAAGGAAGCGCTGGGCGGATCGCTCGCCAAGTTTTCCGTTTCCGCGCTGATGTTTGATTACATTTTGACCGGCCCCATCAGCGGAGTTGCCGCCGGACAATATCTTGCCGGACTTTTGAACGACATCGCTGAATATTTTCATCTTGCCGTTCACGTTCCCGTGGATTTGACGGCCGCTTCATTCGCCGTCGTGGTGACAATTTATTTCTGGTGGCAGAACGTCAAAGGCATTCCAGAATCCAGCGACAAAGCGCTGAAAATTATGAAAGTGACGACCGTGATGGTCGTCATGCTGATTACGTGGTGCATTTATACGGTGATCGTGCGCGGCTCGCATTTGCCGCCGATGCCTACGCCGCAGAATGTGCATGCTACGGAAACAGCGCTGGGCTGGTTGCACGGCACATGGTTCTCTCACATCGGGATCATTATTGTTTTTGTAGGGCTGGGACATTCCGTGCTGGCGATGAGCGGCGAGGAATCGCTTGCGCAGGTCTATCGCGAAATCGAAAGCCCCAAACTTCCCAACCTGAAAAAAGCGGGGCTGGTAATTTTTCTTTACAGTTTGCTTTTCACTTCGCTGGTTTCCATTTTCGCCGTCATGATTATTCCCGATGGCCAGCGGCACATTTACTTTGAGAATTTAATCGGCGGACTGGCCATGAATCTGGAAGGCCCATTTGGCCTTCGCCTGCTGTTCCACGGATTCGTCGTTGCCGTCGGCGTTTTAATTTTAGCGGGCGCGGTGAATACGGCCATCGTCGGTTCCACCGGCGTTCTGAATCGCATCTCGGAAGACGGAGTGCTTTCCGATTGGTTTCGCCAGCCGCATCCGCACTTCGGCACATCGTTCCGCATCATTAATGGAGTGGTTTTCTTTCAGATTCTGACGATCCTGATCAGCCGCGGAAAAGTTGATTTCCTCGCGAACCTCTACGCCTTCGGAGTGATCTGGAGTTTTGGAATGAAGGGGCTTGCCGTGCTCGTGTTGCGTTTCACGCATCCGGGCGCGCGCGAATATCGCGTTCCATTGAACGTGAAAGTCGGGAAAATTGAAGTGCCGGTCGGACTTGGATTAATTACGCTGGTTCTTCTGGGCATCGCCATCGTCAATTTATTTACAAAACCTGACGCGACAATTGCCGGAGTCACTTTTTCGTTGGCGCTCTTCACCATGTTCACAATTTCCGAGCGCCATCTGACGAAAAAACGCGACGGCGCACACGTCGAGCTGGATCAATTTAATTTGCAGCAGGGAAGCGACCTTACTCCGGAATCGGTTGGCGCGCGCCCCGGAAATGTTTTGGTGCCAATCAGCAATTATCATTCGCTGTACCATCTCGCCGCGGTGCTGGATCGCGTGAAGCCGTTGCGGCGTGACGTTGTCGTGCTGCACGTGCGCCTGATGCGGCGCGCGGCCGCTGGAGAAAGCGCGTTGGAAGCGACGCAGTTGTTCGGCGGAATCGAGCAATATTTATTTACGCAAGCGCTGGCGATGGCGGAAAAGCGCGGGAAATCCATCAAACTCGCGGTGGTTGCGGCAAATGATCTTTGGGATGCGACGGTTCGCGCCGCGGTGAGTTTGCAGTCATCCACAATTGTGCTGGGCCATTCGCAAAAACTTACAGTGGCCGAACAAGCGCGCGAAATCGGATTGGCGTGGGAAAATCTTCCGGATCCGCGTCCGCCATTTAATTTGGAAATTTTCCTTCCCGGAGGTCAGCGCGAATTCTATTTATTGGGTCCGCACGCGCCGCATCTGACTTCCAACGAAGTGAATTTAATTCACCAGCTCTGGCTGCGCTATAGCGAATTGGTTTCACCGGAAGAGCTGCACCATCACGACGTGGTGCATTTTGCGTTGAATGAAATTGAACGCGAGCGCGTGGAAGGGCCGGAACAGGAAAAGGCGCTCATCAACCGGCTACGCGAACATCTTCAGGAAAACCAGCACAAACGCCACGGACCTTCGTAGGTTTTTGCGAAGCTAATTTTTTACGAAGCCCGCTTCTTAGGCAGCTAGTTGAGACGTGCACGCCGGACACTTCGTAGCCTTCAGTGGAATCGGCGTCAAACAATAAGGACAGTCGCGCGTGTTCGGAATGGCCGGCGCAGGCGCTTTCTTCCAGCGATTAATCTGCTTCACCATAATAAACACCACAAATCCCACGATCAGGAAATCCAGCACACTATTCAGGAAAAGTCCGTAGTTCAAAGTTGGTGCGCCAGCTGCTTTCGCGGCGGCCACGGTTGGGAAATCTCCGCCACCAAGAGCGATGAACAAATTTGAGAAATCGACGTGATGCAAAAGCAATCCGAGCGGAGGGAGAATTACATCGTCCACCAACGACGCCACAATTTTTCCGAAGGCCGCGCCGATAATAATTCCGACGGCCATATCCATCACGTTGCCCTTTACCGCAAACTCTTTGAATTCTTTGAACATGAGGATTCTCCTTTATCCGGCGTATGTAAACCCGGCGTCCCGAATCGTCAAGGCATCTTCCTCGCTTCTTACGCCCGCGTCCACTACTTCACTGATGAAAATCGTGTGATCGCCGCGCAGAAACTTTTCCAGGACGCGGCATTCAAACCACGCGGGTGGATCGGCGAGCACGGGCGAACCGGTCGTTCCCGCGGTGAATGCGTATCCATTCAACTTTCCGTTTTCTTCCGTGCCGCCTTTGAAGAAACTGGTGGCCAGCGCTTTTTGGGATTTCCCAACGATGTGCACCGCGAACGCTTTGGAGTTTTCAATTGCCTGATGCAATCTGCTATCGCGTTTGATTCCGGCCATAATCAGCGGCGGCTCGAATGACGCTTGTGAAATCCAGTTGATCGTTCCGGCGGCGGTGGATTCGGAATCGCGCGCGGTGGCGACGTAAAGTCCATACGTCATTTTCCGTAGCGCGTTTTTTTTCTGAGTGGGATCCATGATTTATTCCCGGTGAAAATTATTTCAGCGCGATCTTGCCGGCGCGGGCGGCGGATTGCGCATCACCAACACAGCCACAATTAATCCGCGCAACGCGAGGGCGGCGCCGGCGATGATCAGCATCGGTTGCACCCATCGCAAAATCACGTGCGAAAGGGCCAGCATAATCAGCCCAACAATAATTAACGATCCGCCGCGCACGATGGCGATCGAGCGCGGGCCGGAACTCCACATCGCCGCAACGGCGCCATAAGCCACCAACAATCCGGCCAATAAAATCCACATCATCGAGCGCGGATTGAAATAGTAATGTCCGGTGAACGCAGCCCAGGATAGAAGCGCGCCGAGCAACACGAAGACGACTTCGTTCATCAGCCGGAAAAGTTGCGTGGTGCTGGTCACGGTTTCAGACTCGTTCGATTTTCACGTGCTCCACAATTACGGGCTTCTTCGGACGATCGCCGGAATCCTTGCTGACTTTGGAAATTTTTGTGGCGATGTCCATGCCTTCCACAACTTCACCGAAAATCGAATGCTTATTATCGAGCCACGGAGTTGCGGCGACGGTGATAAAAAATTGGCTGCCGTTGGAATTCGGGCCGGAATTCGCCATGGAAAGTTTTCCGGGCTTGTCATGCCGCAGCGAAGGATGAAACTCATCTTCAAATTTAAATCCGGGATGCCCGGTGCCGGTGCCGAGCGGGCATCCGCCTTGGATCATGAAATCTGGAATCACGCGATGAAAAGTAAGGCCGTCGTAAAAGGGGCGCTTCGCTTTCGCGGCGATTTTAATGTCGACAAATTCTTTCGAGCCTTCCGCGAGGCCCACAAAATTTGCGACCGTCTTCGGCGCTTCTTTTTCAAACAGACGGACGACGATATTTCCTTCCGATGTTTCAAAAATCGCATACGTTCCCGGCGCGCGCTTTGCTGATTCAGCCATTCGATGCTCTCCATTCGCCGCGTTGAGTGTGCTCGCGGTGAGCACGAATTATCACGCAGGTGCAGAGCGGAAGCAAACGCGGCGCGTGAAAATAAACGCCGCGTAAATTTTCGGCAGCCGCGTTCGCGTTACCAGCCTGCGCGCTGACGCAACGCCGTAATATGGGCCGCGTGATGACGTCCGTGCCATTCGTAAAGCGCGAGTAAATCGTCCAGTGACATTGTGCCGTGCTCTGGGTGGCGCACGTTGCGATTGAAATCAATTTCACGGACGGTTTCGAGCAGCATCACCCAGCGTTTGTGAGTGCCGTCAATCAGACCGAGCGAAATTTCCACGGGCGCAGTACGCGCGTCAAAAAGTTCGGCCCATGTTTTTTCGTCATAAGGCTTTACTGTCGGCTCCGCCTCGGTAATTCCAAGACGGAATCGGATGTACGCGTTCATGTGAGTATCGGCGACGTGATGAATTGTTTGGCGCAGAGTCCATCCGCCGGGACGGTAGGGAGTGGCGAGTTGGTTGTCATTCAGTCCGGCAACGGCGGCGCGGAAATTCGCGGGCGCGGCGGCGATGCTCTCGATCATGGCGTGGCGCTGAGCGTTTGTGAACGGACCTTTCGTTGTCCACTTGCCAACGGGATATCGCAAATCGACTTCTACGGCTTTTTCTTCTTTGGCCATTGCAGATTCTCTCCTCTAAAATACCAACGCGAAGCGCGAGTATAGCGGCCTGTGCAAACTGCCGTCAAACATGCGCCGTCAAACTTGTGCCACACCGCTGCTTCCGCGCATCAAAATGTTTCAGCGGCAATCACAGTGGTATTATTTGGCTGTGACATCTAGAATCGCCGGGCGTCATATCAACTTATGAAACGAATTGCATCCAGCCGATTTCATTCCGCTGCCAGATTCGCTGCGATTGGCGCGATTCTTTTTGGCGCGGCATTTTTCCCAATACACAACGGCTTCACTCGCGCCGCAGAAAAAGAACTTTCTGCGAAAGACCGCGCCGCAATTCTGGAAGATGTTTGGCGAAACGTGCGCGATCGTTATTACGATCCCGAATTTCACGGCGTCAACTGGGACGAAGTCGGAAATCGCTATCGTCCGCTGGTGCAAAACGTAAAAAGCGATCAGGAATTTTACGCGCTGGTCAGCCGCATGACCGGCGAGCTGCATGACGGCCACACGCGATTCTATTCAGCCGACCAATGGGACTACCATGAGAAAGATCTCGGTGTGAGCATCGGATTTTTCACCGCCGAGCGCGAAGGCGCCGTGGTGGTCACCGAAGTTCAACCCGAATCCAGCGCGGCGCATGCCGGAATCGAACCGGGCATGATCGTGCTGACCGTAAACGGAAAACCAATCGCCGATTTAATTTCTCAGGCTGAAAAAACTGTTCTGCCTTCGTCCACGGAACGCCTTACGCGCCGCCGCGTTTTGTCGTCCGCTTATAGCGGCGGAATCGGCGCCCCATTCCAAATCGGTTTGCAGCGCGCCGACGGAACGAAATTTGAAGCAAGCATCACAAAACAAATTATTCCGACGCCGCCGGATGTCCGCGACATTCTTTTGCCTTCGGGCGAAGCTTATATCCGCTTCGACGGTTTCAAGCCTCCGGTCGTGCAGGAATTTTATGAGGCGATCGAAAAATATCGCAACGCGCCCGGTGTGATCATCGACCTTCGCTACAACGGCGGAGGCCAGACGAACGTTCTTTCCGCGATTGCCGGATTTTTCTTCGACACGAAAACTGTGATTGCCGAATCGCTCAGCAGAAAAGCGATC
>DATBYL010000443.1:0-11562 GCA_036513735.1 Candidatus Acidiferrales bacterium | reverse complement strand
GAGCCGGTAGAAAGTTTGCCGGAGCCACTATCCAGCGTCTCAGCGGAGCCGGAAATTGCGGCCTCCACAGAAGATGCCCAATCGGCGCGCGCCGCCGCAGCTTCCGCATCCGAAGCTACGTAATCGAAAGCTCGGCGCCCTACAAAGCCGCTCGATTCACGGCTGTGCCGCCAACAGTTGCTCGATAATTGTTTCAAAATCTTTTCTGCTTTGCATTCCGATCACCGTTTGCACAATTTTTCCATCACGTGAGATAAATACCGTCTGCGGAAGCAGCCGCAGACCGCCGTAGTTATCCGCCACTGATGAATTTCCGAGAAGAATCGGATAATTAATTTTCATTTCGCTGGCGAATTTTGCCACGCGCTCCTGACTTCCGTCGTCCATAGACACGCCGATAATTTCCAGTCCTTGCGTGTGATATTTTTCGTAAAGAGCCACTAGCGTCGGCATCTCGACTCTACAAGGTGCGCACCACGTCGCCCAGAAGTTCAGCAAAACAGTTTTCCCTCGATAGTCGGAAAGTTTTGCCGTTCTGCCATCAAGAGACTTCAGTTCAAAATCGGGCGCAAGTTTCTCCTGTTGCTTCTGGTCCGCACTCGCACTTCGATGATGCGAATCGGGTAACGTGCGGAATCCGATGAAAATCAGAATCACTATTCCGAGGGAGGTTGCGATGGCTGAAACCGTTTTAACTCTCATGAAATTCATATCGCCTTTCATAAAAACTTCTCCGACAGGTGACGGAACAGAGGAATCTGATTCATCCAGGAATTAATGATCGTGAAATGACGCGTGAAGACCAGCACGCCGACGGCAATCATCACTGCGCCGCTGACTATTTCCAAAGTGCGCAGGTGATGCCGGAACCGCGAATAGAAAATCAGGAAGCGATCGATGGCGCATGAAGTCAGCAAAAATGGTATCGCCAGTCCCAAAGAATAAATTGCCAATAGAGCGACGCCTTTGCGAACTGTGTCTTCCGCGGCTGCAAATGTAAGTATCGCCGTCAAAATTGGTCCGACGCAGGGTGACCAGCCGAATCCAAATGAGAATCCAACTAGAAACGCACGAAGAGGAGTATGTCCGCCCGAAATTCTGTGCGCACGTTTATCCGCATACAGAAATTTAAACGGAAGCAGCCCGGTCATATGCACTCCGAAACCAACAAGGAGCAAGCCGGCGAATTTGCTGAAGATCGCAAAGTGCTGCGTGACGATCTGACCGAAACTTGAGGCCACCGCACCCAGAGCGATAAAAACTAGGCTGAATCCCAAAATAAAAAAAACGGAATTCAGCATCACTGAACGCATCAGCCGCGCGCTTTGATGTTTTAGATCTTCCACGCTGGCGCCAGAAATAATCGAGACGTAGCCCGGTACCAGCGGCAGAACGCAGGGCGAAAGAAATGAAACGAACCCCGCGATAAAAGCGGCAATTGGAAGTGGTAGCGAGTGCATGGCGATCTCCTTAAATCCCAGCGGGGGTGTTCATCGCGCGCGCCCTGTCGAGGGCGCGCGCGAGTTCGTGTTATTTGAACCAGGCCGAGAAATCCGATTTAATAAATTCTTTAGTACCGTCTCGTCCTGTTAGGCGCATCCAGAACGATCCGCCTTCGCGTTCCATTCGCAAATCAATATCGAAGAACGGGCAGCACCGGCGTTCTCCGGCCGCCCATTCGGCAACCAGTTTTATTGACGCCGGATCCACCGGAAATTCAAACGCAAATCCGTCCGGTAGTTCCTTGGTGCTTTTGTGGATAGAGCGCAGCATCGGGCCAAGTTCATCGAAGTGGCGTTTTCTTTCTTCCGGAGTAAGCGCCAGACGGTCACAAGCGAATGGGCTCTCATGGGTCGACGTGACGTAACTCGTCGCAGATTGTGTGGGCGCTGGCCTGCCGGAAGCGGACAACGAAAGCGCGAATAAAATAGGCATCGTGAAGGACAGCACTGCTATCTGAAATGCTTTCATGTTTTCTCCTCTGTGAAGTCTCGTTTATCGGTCAACGGACCATACAGTGCAACGCTACAACTTAAAGTTGACTTTAAGGCAAGCGTTATTTTCTGGCCTGAAACATCGCCCGTGTTCTAGAATGCGTGCATGGCAGGACTCACAATTTCGCAAGTTGCCGGGCAGGTTGACCTTCGGCCGTCGGCCATTCGCTATTACGAAAAAATTGGCATTCTTCCGGCGGCACAACGATCCAGTGGTCAACGGAGATACGACGAAACCATCATGTACCGGCTCGCGGTGATTCAACGAGCTCGGCTAATCGGTTTTAGTTTGGAAGAAATTCGGCGCCTGTTCTTTGGCTTCCGCACAAATACTCCGGCGTCAAAGCGCTGGCGGGAACTTTCGCAACAAAAACTCGTGGAATTGGAAACGCTGGTCGAGCACATTCAGACGATACAAGGATTGCTTCGGCGGCAGCAGAATTGCCGGTGCACAAAGCTGGATCAATGCGGGAAAGCAATGTTTCTGAAAAGCTGCGAACAACACGCCGCGGAGAACGCCCCTCAGAAGAAAAGAAGAAAAGCGAAAGATCGAGTCTGAAACGACCTGGACTTTGATTTATCGCACCAAGCTTTCCTGGCTGAACAGGCAATACCATTTGTCCGCGCGTTCAATCCAAACGGACGATACAAAAATGTGCGCTGAAAAATCTTTGCCGTGTGACGTGCCCTTCTCCAGCATCTCGTAGGAAATTAATCCGGAATTCGCGGAGATTGCTACGAACTTTACGTTGTCCATTCTGTAGTCCGTCAACTTGAATTGAGCCGTGTTCTGCACTACTTCAGTTTTGCCAGTTATGCCGTGATCGTCCACAAATACCGCGTCATCGGCAGTCAGATTTGCGAAAAGAGTCAGGTTCCCGCTTTTCAGCGCGTCTATTCCTTCACGCTCTTTTGAAATGATTTGCTCGCGCATAAGATCCTGTTGCGGCGATGCGCTCGCGGATTTTCGCGCGGCGCTTCCGGCGCGGCCGAGCAGCAAGCAAATTAAGGCTGCTACGGCGATCGCAAAAATTGTTGCCGAGATTTTCTTCATCGGAGTCCTCACCCACCGTTGATTTTCTTCAAGGCGATCCACGGCGGATGATACCACTCTAAAGAATCACACGGCAGGATGAAGGCGCGGAATTACTCTTTCAGGCGAGCAGCCGGCGGACCAATCGGCGAAGCCGTTCGCGGTCCACGTCGGGCATGTGCAGAAATTCCACTCCGCCGCCCGACGCGCTAACATTTCGCACGACAGCCGTGGAACGAATGTGGCGAATACCTGCGCGAATATCCACGCGAATGTGATCGCCCACGGAAAAACGCCGGCTGGATTCGATGAAAGCACCGCCGAGGCTGATTGAACTGACGCGCGCCGCCGCTGCTGCGAGCCCTTTTTTCGCGCGAAGTGACATGCGCGTTTCGGCGGGAACTCCGGCGCGTGTATCCAGACGCGTTTCGACTCGCGCGGTGTAAGGACGATCGAGCGGAATCCGGAAATATCGGCGAGGACGAGCATGTGAAATGTTGGATTTATTCAGCGCGTCATTTGAAGCACGAAGGCGCGCGGACGCCGGATGATTTTCGATGAGCGCGAGAGCTTCAACGGCGGCGGCGCGAAGTCCGGCCGGCTCCGTGTGAATAATTCCCTGACGCTGGCGCAAGAGAGTGCGCAGCAAATCCGCAGCTTCAGCCGCGCGCAAAAGACCGAGCGCTTCGATTGCTTTAATGCGGATGAAAACATCGCGCAACTGTTCGAGCGACCCTGAAGCAATCTTGCACAAAAGTGGAATCGCGGATTTCTCATCGCTCGTGCCGATTTCGTCCAGCATCACCGGAACTACAAGCGGATGCGCATCCGGGAGCAACTCAGAAAATGTACGCGCTACGCCGGTGGACTTCGTTGTTGAATTTGAATCATGGCGCGTTAATTCTGCGACGGCCAGGTCCTGCAAATTCCAATCCCATGCGGGAAGCGCGCGCGGCAATGCATCCACGAGCCGCTGCGGTTCTGTGGCAGCAAGAAGTTTTATCGCGGTTGCTGCGCGATGGCGGCGCGGATCAATCAAATGTGATTGCAGCGCGCCAAGAACAGGTTCGCCCGCCGCAATCACAAGCCGCGCCATCGCCGGAAGATCATCCAATCCGCGGTGCGCATTTAAAGTGCTGCCAAGCGCGCTGAGCAAGCGTTCCGGATTTCGCGCCAGCAATCGCGCCAAGGCAGAATCCGTTGCGCCATGCGACCGAGATTGTTTTGTGGGGTTCGGCAGCAGCGCCTTATCCAATAAAAGTTGCCAATTGGTCTCGATCATCAAACGTTCAGCGAGCGCGCTGAGATGTGCATGTTCGGCATCGTGCGGAGCGTCTTCAAGTGCGACAAGGATGCGCTCGAATTCGGCGAAATCATTTCGCACGATGGAAAGCCGCGCGAGATTTTCCACCAGCGCCGCAAGTACTCCCGCGATTCCTGGCGAAACTTCTGCGATCAACGCGCGAACGGCGGCGCGATCCAACTCCAAAGGACTTTCTTCCAACCACAAATGTTCGATCACCGGAAGAAGTTCCACTAATCCATTTGCGGCGGTGCGACGTGCGCGGCTTTCTTCTGCTTCCAGAGCGCGGCCGAAATTTGAAATCAATATTCGGGATTCGCGAATTGGCGCACTGCCATGGCTGCTCCGGCCGGTGCTCAAAAGTTGGTCAACGTAACGCCGTAGAACAGAAAGCGGAACGCACCAAGCTTCGGGGCCGCGCAGCGCCGCGGATTTTTCGCGCGGCGGAAGTTCATCCCAGAAATTATGATGAAGACGCTCGGCGCAAAGTTCGGCCGCGCCGGCTGTGAGTTCCGGAAGTCCGGGAATCAATGCGCGTGCCGCGCGAGAAAGCGCCGCATCCAATGAGCCGGAAAAGTTTAAGCGTTCAGTTGCATCTGCATTCGCGCCCGTGGCGCGCACAAGGGCTTCGCTGAGGCTCAGAAAAACGCCGCGCAAATCGGAAACCGCCAGACGTCCCGCAAGAAATTGCGCGGTAAGCGTTTCGAGAAATAAATATTCGGAAACGCGCGCAAGATATTTGTCGGCGGCTTCGCAATCTCGCGGCGCATGCTTTGACATTGCGCGAACCAGCTGATAAATCGTGCGGCTTTCAGCGTCAAGCACCGCGATCTGGATCGATTCGGCCACGCGTTGCGAATTATTTTCGGTGCTCGCGCCGACGATCGGTTCTAACCGCGCCAGCAATCGCAGCGCCGCGGACAAATCTTCAAACGCAGGTGGCGCAGCCGGCGATTCAAGATGATGCGTCGCGAATTGCGCGCCGGGATGAGCGACCAAAACAGAAATCAGCGTTGCGAGGGCAGCAGTCGGACGCTGGCGCAATGGAACATTCACACGAATTCCGAGGACGCGAAATTCTGCGAGGCGCGCGAGCCATTCCGCGTCTGAAAGATTGCGCGGAAGATTTAACATGCGGCTCAGCGCGTCCAGCTCGCCAAGATTTGTTTGCGGCAAAAATAAAAGTGTGCGAATTCCGCGGCGCTTCCAGTTGTCTACAAGACCGGTCCACGCTGCATTTATTTCCAATGGCGTCGGATCTGAATTTTTCGCGGGAGAAAAAACAAGAACGTCATTTTCAATTCCGATCGCAATCGGCGAAACACGTTCCAGCGCCGCGCGCAAATGAAGATCCGCGGTTTCCAGTGCCGCGCTGGCGAGAGGATGATTTTTTTGATAAAGGCGCGCAGCAACGCACAGCGCTTGAAACGATCGCAGAAATCGCCCAACGCAAAATTCCACCGCGTCTTGTGGAGTAGCATTTATTTTCGGAGACACATTTGTTTTGCTTCCGCGATTTGCAGAAGACGCGGACGAGACGCGATTTTTTCCGCTGGATACGCGATGAAGGCGCGCGTCTGCGGAAGCAGGAGTCGAGAGGGCGTGATGCGCCATGACGCTATGTTCTACCGGGACAGGGCGCAGCGAAATAATTGTGCAAGCGCGGTGGTCGAAATGGTAACGGGTGGGCTGCGAAAAATAAAACTAACGATTGAATTAATTTCAGAGCGGCAAAATGTCGTCGGTGACTTTTGCCCAATCCGGAAGGAATCGCAATTTATTTAGCAGCGCTTGATGCTGTGCGGGGCGAAGATGGCCCTGCAAAACAAGCGTGCCGCCTTCGACCGAAACGTGAACTTGATCAGAAATTCCCGCGTCGGTGAGTCTGCTTTCGATCGCGGTTTTCAGATTCGCCATGCGAACGCGCAAAGGGATTTGCGTGTTCACAACTGGAGAAGTTGTCGGCGAAGTTTGCGACGCAGTTGGAGAAAATGGATCGGCAAGTGGTGGAACGATTGCGTCCGCGCTTTTTGGTTTTTCCGCAGAAGCTGAATCGTCAGACGGTTTTGATTTTCCCGCCGGCGCAGGCGAACTGCTTGAATCATCCTGCTTTGGCGTCGCAACAGATGCCGCGGGCTTGGACGATTTAATTTTTGCGGGCACAACTGGAGCGAGTGGCGCAGCATTTGTTAATCCAGGCGCAGCGGAATTTGACGACGGCGTTTGCGGAGGCGCTGATTTTTTGTCGAGAAACGAGTGCATCGCGGCGATGACGTCCGGGGTATAAGGCCGAACGTAATAACCGGTGCCGACGATTACACCGAGGAGTAATAGTGAAAACCAGAACGTGGTCCAGCCACGCACTTTAGGTTTGGCGGCCGATTGTCCCGCGTAAAGAGTTCCGGCGGAAGGAACCGAAATTGCGGGAGCGATATTGGGCAACACGATATTTGTTGCAGGACGCGCATAACTTGCTCGAGGCTGCGAAGGCTTGAGTGAGAGTTTCTGCGGCGCTGTTGGAGCCGGCAAATATGAGGCATGCAATTCTTCGCGTAGTTCCTGCTCGAAACTCCGATGGTTCTTCAACGCTTCCAGCAATTCGCCGCAGGTTTGGAAACGCGCAGTTGGTTCTTTTGCCAGCGCGCGGGAAATCACGTTGCACAAACCAGTGTTGATGGAAGGATCGAGTTCGCGCGGCGGAATCGGTTCTTCGTTGACGATCTTATAAATTACGGTCGTTATGTTTTGTCCGGGAAATGGTTTTTCTCCGGTGACGAGTTCGTACAAAATTACGCCGAGCGCAAAAATATCGGATCGTCCGTCAACCGTTTTACCTTTGATTTGTTCCGGCGACATGTAAGAAGGCGTTCCAATTACGGCGGCGGTTTGCGTTGTGTTGAAACGAAGAATTTTCGCGGTGCCGAAGTCCGTGATTTTTACGGTGTCATCAGCGGTGATCATTAAATTTGCGGGTTTCACGTCGCGATGAATAATGTTGTGTTTGTGCGCGTAATCGAGCGCGGAAGAAGCCTGTTCGATAATTTTTATCGCGCGCGGAAGGGGAAACGATTGGTGTTCGTCGAGCAGCGATTGCAGGCTGCGGCCTTCGACCAATTCCATCGTGATATAAAAAACGCCGCCTTCTTCGCCGGCGTCATAGACGACAACAATATTTGGATGAGTGAGAATTCCGGCAGCGCGCGCTTCAGTTTGGAAACGCGTCAAAAATTCGGGACGATTTGCGCCGCTTCCGTCAGCGGAAAGATGCATTGTTTTTACGGCGACGTCGCGTCCGATCACAGGATCGTGCGCGCGATAAACAACGCCCATGGCTCCGCGACCCAGTTCGTCAAGAAGCTGGTAGCGGCCGGTTTTGGCAAGTGTCGTCATCGGGCTGAGTTGGTGCAGCGCGCGTCCATTCAAAAATTGCGGGACGCGAAGCCGCTGCCTTTCCTGCTAACGCAGGAGGACTGCTCGCGAGGTTTTTCGGCGCGCGCGGAGACTGGCGAGAGACCGCGCAAAAATCACGCCTGTGCAACACCTGGCTCGGCGAAAGAAACGGCGCCGAAAGCCGAGGTCATACCTCGATTGAACATAGCGTCAGAGATGGGGGGCGTCAATCAAACTGAAGTACAGGGTGTTCCGTAATGGCAATAGGTGGGTGGGAAGGATGCGCGTGGGGTGGTATCGAAAAGTAACGAACATGCACTATAATGCATGTTTGGGGCGGATTCTGGGAAAAACTGCATTATAGTGCAGTTTTTGGGGAGGAAAAAGACGGAAAACACTCTCAACGCAGTCCCGAAGTTTCGGGAGGGGAGAAGCTGAGAAAAGATTTGAGGAAGATCCGAGAAGAGAGAACCGTCAGATACCCCGGGCGACCTGAAGGTGGCCCCTACGTATTTTTCTGCTAAGTCCTTTATTAGCACAGACATCGACCACAGATCGCTATAAGTCCTTTATTAGCATACACATCGCAAAATAGGGTGGGGTGGGGGTACACGTTTTTCTGAAAATGGGTTATGGGAAGTGCGGGCGGGTGATGGCTAAGGATAGGGAAACAAAGGAGGTGAGGAGGTGTGCGGCGTCCCGGCCCGGAGTTTCGGGACAAAGGAGCTGATGCGCAGATTGTTCGGGAAACGTCCCGTCTGTCCCCACATTGTCCCGGATTCCCCCGGATTCCTGTCCCCCTACGGACGTGGAATACCCTCTCCGCCACTCTGTGTCGGGACGTCCGGTGGCCCTGCGGATTTCATTCCCGCGAGGACCAAGCGTATCACTAGATAAATCAGACCTACAAATACAAACAAACCGCTGATTTGAACAAGATGAATTAAAATTTTGCTGCCAGCAAGAGTTCTCGGCGCTTTGCCGGCAAAACCTGCCAGCGAGAGGAATGTCGCTAGCGAGAGAGCGAAAAAACAATTTGCGATGCGCGTTAACATTGAGACCTCGATAACGGCATTGTCTGCTTCCGATACACAAGGATAGCGTAGATCGGAATCCCAATCCACCAGCAGAGAAATGACTGCAAATATGCGTCAACCCTGTCCGCGCGGCTTCCGAAGAGATTTCAGCAGCCGACCTGCCTTGGAGTGTTTTTGTTTGGCGGCTTTTGACAGCCATCTTAGAGCGAAGCGATTATTCCTTCGGAGGCCGTCATCCCCGTGCAAGTATGCGCGAGCGAGGTTATATTGAGCCTTGGGATCGCCTCGTTGAGCGGCCCTTCGTAACCACCGAAGTCCCTCAGCAACTTCCTTCTTGACTCCGTCTCCGTCGAGTAACATCACTGCCAGATTCGACTGAGCCTGCAAATCGCCGCGGGCCGCTGCTTGTCTGTAGAGGCGGACAGCACGCGAAGGGTTGCGCCGCACGTTCTTCCCCATATCGTTTGCCAATGCGAGGTTAAAAATGGCGGTGGTATTTCCGTTTCGCGCCGCCTTCTTATACCAGTGCATTGCAATTTTTGAATCGCTTTGGACGCCTCGTCCGGTTTCGTAGCAATATCCAGCGAAGGTCTGTGCGTGTGGAATTCCAGCTCGAGCAGCTTGAAGTGAATTCTCGAAAGCTTCTTTCCATGTGTAGGGTTTCACTTTAATCCTCCCGCTGGTGGTTGGGTAGACTTAGGCTTAGCAGGATCCGCTTTGGGATCGCGATCTTTGCGGTGATAAGGTGGTTTTGGTTGATCCTTCTTCTTATCGCCCTTCGGCTGTTCGTACTCCCTGTCAGGAACGTAATTAGGGGGTTGCTTATCTCCGGGGCGTGATTTCTCGTGGCGGGTGGCACATCCTTAGTCCTCGATTTGTCTTTCGTTCCTATGACACTCGGAACGCAGGGATGATATCACTGGAATAGATCACCGAGTAGTGACCTGGGTGTGGGTGCCGCACCCTTTGGTTCGGAAGGGTGCGGTTCTTCGGTTCTGAGGAGATGCGAAACAAACTGGCCCGGATTATACGGGCGCGGGAATTACGGTTTTTACGAAGCCGGGATGCTGGGATGTTGAAGATTGATCGGGAGTGAAGTCAACGGCAAATGCGAAACGAAAGAGTCGAACGTCAGATGCGAAAAAAGGGAAGTCTATGACTAAGCCAAGGACCGCACCCTTAAAAACCAAAGGGTGCGGCAACCAGAGACAACATCAACTTCAAATCGGAAACAGAATTGAGGCTGTGCCACCCTCCCCTAAAGTCAAAAACAAAATCAAATAGGAGTGGAAGTGAGGCCAGCCGTCGGACACAGACTGAAGTCTGTGTTACTGGCCGGTCGGGCGGGTCACAGACCCGCCCCTACGAATCGTTGAAGGGGAATAAGTTCCCCCTTGACATTCTATGGAGTGGGGATTAGGCTGCTGCCCTAGAATGCCTATGAAAAACAAGATGAGTGGCTTGAGATGTTGCGGGGAACCTTTGATCGATTGATATGGAGAAACGATCGTGCGCACTAAACATGTTCTTATTTCGTCGATACTCTGCTTAACCAGTGCGGCATCTGCGTTGGCCCAATCTGCGGCCCCTCCGCCACCGCCGCCCGCCGTCCAAACAAATCCAAATGCGCCTGCGCTGAAAGTCACTTCACGCGTGGTTCAGGTGAACGTGATTGTGCAGGATAAAAATGGGCAGCCGGTGACGGGGCTGACAAAAGATGATTTTACAATTTTGGATCAGGGCCAGCCGCAGACGCTTGCGTCTTTTGCGGAGCAGGCGAATAAGGTTACGACGACGTTGGTTTCTGCTGCGGCTGCGAGCACTTTTTCAAATCGAGTGCAGGAAAGATCTGGCGCGCCGCCGAATGTTTCGGTGATTCTGATTGATTCGCTGAACATGCTGGATAATTACGGGGAAGTTTCGCGAAGCAATATGTCGATGGCGCGGGCGCAGGTGGTGAAATTCCTGACGAAAGTGCAGCCGCAAGATCGCGTGGCTCTGTATTTTCTTTCCAATAAAATTTACATCCTTCACGATTTTACAAACGATACCACCGAGTTGTTACGTGCGATGGACATTATTCGCGATCTTCAAATGGATCAACCGAATGCCGCGCCTGCGATGGATTTTGCGCTCAACGCACCGAACTCAAGAATGACGGATCCCGGCTGGGCTCGGGAAGGGATCTCGCGCGGAACGGAAGTAGATAAAACCAATCGTGTAAAGCAGAGCGCGGCTGCGTTCGAGGCCATCGCAAAACATTTAGCTGGCATTCCTGGCCGCAAGAACCTGATTTGGATTTCAGGCGGCTTTCCATTTCTGATTTACACCGTGGTTGGCCCCCTCTCATTCGATTCGCAAATATCCGCGGCTGCGCGGGTACTGAGCGGCGCCAATGTTGCTGTTTACGCAGTGGATGCGCGCGGCTTGACCGTGGGAAAGCCCGATCCGCAGACCGTAAATACGATGACGGTGCTCGCTGATCGCACCGGTGGCCGAGTGCTTCACAACACAAACGATTTGAGCGGCGCAATTCGCACGGCGATTGACGATTCTCGCGTGACTTATGTGCTGAGCTACTACCCCGACCACAACAAGTGGAACGGGGATTTCCGTGAAATCAAAGTGAAAGTGAATCGTCCGGGTGTGGAAGTTCGCGCGCGGCGCGGATATTTTGCGACGCCGGACATGGCGGCTTCTGCGAAGAGCAAGGAAGAAATCATGGTGGAGGCGGCGAAAAATCCGATCGAGTCCGCTGCGCTTGGCATGGACGTGCAGGCCGATCCGGTGGATGTAGCAGGCGCG
>DATBYL010000442.1:0-5006 GCA_036513735.1 Candidatus Acidiferrales bacterium | reverse complement strand
AGTCACGCCGCCTGCAATCCCGCTCGCGTGAATTCCTCCACTGCCAGTGGACGCGCGCACGCTTCCGTTCACATCATCGGCCGTAATGTTCCCGGATCCCGTCGTGGCGTGAACTTCGCTGCCGATTTTCGTCAGATGAATTCCGCCGGAGCCGGTGCTCGTCTCAACCGGCCCTTTTAGTCCTTCGAGCGTTTCATTTCCCGATCCCGTACTCGAGTGCAATTTCGTGTCGGCCGGAGCGGAAATTTCGTAGCTGATGGAAACATTCCGCTTCAAATCTTCATCGCGAATTTCGCCGATGTGAATTGTGTTCCCGTTCTGTTCAATCGGAGGATTCGCTTCCAATTTTTTCACTTTGGTTTGGGCTTCGCTGGTCGAAACGTGCCAATCTTCGTTCACGCGAATTTTCGCAATGACGTGTACGGACGAGCCATCACCAGCATGCACAGAAATAGATCCGGCGCCGGTTTCGACTGTCAAATCAACTGCGCCGGAGGTTTTCAGCGTGCGATCGAATCCGCCCTCGGCGTATTTATCTTGCGCGGCGCACGCCATTGACGCCGTTAGCGCAACCGTAAGCGCCAACATTATTTTCACGGAATTCTTTGCGAGCTTCATGTGATCAATCTCCTTTTCGCGATGTCCTTCTGCGGTGGCCCGCGCTAATTCGCGGCGCTCACTCGTACCGCAGCGCGATAACGGGATCCACCCGCGTCGCACGCCGCGCTGGTAAGTAAGACGCCAGCAGGGCAACGAATGTCAGCAGCACGGCCACGCCCGCGAAGGTAATTGGATCAGTTGTACTGGTGTGATACAGCATCGATTGCATGGTGCGCGTCAGAGCGATTGCTCCGAATATTCCGGCGGCTACGCCGATTCCAATCGTGATAATTCCTTGGCGTAAAACTAAGCTAAGCACGTCGCCGGGTTGCGCGCCCAGCGCCATGCGCACTCCAAATTCGCGCGTACACTGCTCGACCGTATAAGCCATCACTCCGTAAATTCCCGCCATCGCCAGCAGCAGAGCTGTGCCCGCAAACGCGCCAATCAAAATTAAATTGAAATGCTGCGTGCTCAATGAATCGGAAAACACTTGTGCGACGGTCGTGAATCGTGGCGGCGCATCCGGCGCAAGGTCGTGCGTGATTCCGCGCGCGGCTGCGAATATATTCGCTGGCGTCGACGAAGTACGAATTACAAAATAAGGATCAGATGCTACTTGCGGTCGCTGCCGGTAATTCACGTAGACCGTCGGCGATGGCGGTTGTTCCAGAGAAGTCTCTCGCACATGGCCAACGACTCCAACAATCGTGAGCAGCCGAAGATCGCCATCCATATTTCCAAACTCGATCGTTTTTCCGATGGGATTTTCTTTCGGCCATTTCGCCGTCACCAGCGATTGGCTCACGACGGCTACATGAGGCGCGCTCATAACGTCACGGTCGTCGAATAATCGCCCGCGAATCAGCGGAATTCCCAGCGTTTGAAAATATCCTTCACTCGCTACGGCGTAGTCAGCTTCGCCGGTGCGAGTTGGGTCGTGCGCCAGTCTCCCGAACTCATCGAAGTCCTTAACCGTATCCGCAGGATTCATCACAATAAACGTGCCGTCAGCTAATCCCTCAGTCAGCGGAAGTTCATTCGCCACGCCAACCGATTCAACGCCCGGTACATGGTGCAATCGCGCGATAACCTGATTAATCAGTTCCACTCGCCGCACCTTCTCCACGTCACTTTCCGGGGAAGGCAGCGGCAAATTTACAGAAAGCGTATTTTCAGTTTTGAATCCGTAGTCAACGGAAAGAATCTGAAATAAGCTGCGGCCCAAAAGTCCTGCGCCAATTAGAAGCACCAGCGTAATCGCCAATTGTGACGCCACGATAGTCCGCCCGATTCGCTGACTTCGCACGGATCCTGCCTGCCCGCGGCTTCCTTCACCCAGCATCGTTTGAAATTTTCCGGAAGTTGCGCGCACGGCGGTCATCACTCCAAGTCCCGCCGCAACAAGCACGCAAATCCCAAGCGCGAATAACATCACAGGCAAATTTACTGACACATCCTGCGTGCGCGGCAGCGTACTCGGCGCGATGCTCAGCAGTGCGTCCACGCCCCACGCCGCGGCAAACACTCCAAGCGTTCCGCCAATAACTGAAAGCAGCAAAGCTTCCGTCAAAAATTGACGCACCAGCCTGCCGCGTCCAGCGCCAAGCGCGGCGCGAATTGCGAGTTCACGTGATCGGCTCGCAGCCCGCACCAGCATTAAGTTCGCAACATTCGCGCACGCCACAAGTAACAAAAATCCCACCGCGCTAAGCAGCAAAAATAAAGTGGAACGAACTTGCCCCACCATCGATTCCTGCAGCGGAATTACGGAGGCATCCACCATCCAAATATCTTTTCCGTATTGCTGCTTCAAATGTTTCGCGATTCCGCTCAAGTCTGCGCGAGCTTGTTGCAGTGACGCGTTGTCACGCAGTCGGCCAATTACGCGCCAGTTGTGCGCCGTTCGGTTGGAAATTCGCTCGCTCAATTCGCGCGGTATCCAGATGTCCGTTCCAGATGGATAGCGAAACCCGGCAGGAAGCACGCCAATCACCGAATACTCGCGCTTATCGATCGTCAATTTCGATTTAGAAAAATCTTGAGAGCCGCCCAAATATTGTTGCCAGTACGAGTAGCTGACCAGCGCCGCCGGCTCGCCGCCGAATCGTTGAGATTCTTTTCCAAATGAACGCCCGAGAATCGGAGCGACGCCCATCACGTCAAAGAAATCCGCGGAGACAGAGGCGATCATCGTTCTCGTGGGCTCGCTGCCGCCTGTCACCGGCTGTTCCCACGCAGAATTTTCCGCCAGTCCCTGGAGCGAATGATTCATTGCGCGCAGATCTTCAAAATTTGGATCAGTAAAACGCGCGCGCGTACCTTTGGAACCCACTTCATTCACAACAACAATTTGATCGGGCTTCGGATAGGGAAGCGGACGCAGCAGCACGCCATACACAACGCTGAAGATCGCGGTGTTTGCGCCGATGGCCAGCGCCAGCGAAAGAATCATCACGCAACTTACAGCCGGATTTTTCGCAAACATCCGCGCCGCGTAACGAAGGTCTTTCAGGAAAATTCCCATCGATCTTTCCTCACACTCTTCAGTTTTGTGAACTGCTCGCACGCGTTCCCGTGAAACTAAATCCCATATCTCCCGCGGAACCGGATCCTTTCAGGGACTTCTCGTCAAACGTGCCGCTCATCGTGACTTCAATCACACTTCCACTCGCGCTGATGTCGAACTTGAACGAGAAGCTCGCATCCTTCACCGAGCCGCTGGCAATTTTCGACGAGCCATATTCCGCCGAATCAATCGTTCCAGAAATAGTTCCATCGCTCGCCACAGTAAACTCAGCTTTCGCGGCAATCGGCCCGCCGTCAGTCGTTACATTCAGATCCCACTTGCCGGAAAGATCCGACTTGGCCTGAGTTTCAATCGAGACGCCACGCATTAGCGGCGCGGAATTCTGTCCAACTCCAACTGCCGGAATCACGGATACAAGCCCAACCAACGCAGTCACCAACGCTAAACTTCCGAAACTCTTCATAACTTTCATTGATCGCTCCTTGATCAAGGTGATGAGAGTTGCGTTGGAATTCTACCCGCATCCGGGATTATGTGAGCAAGTTCTTGGCCAGCCGGACATGCGCTAACCTATTGGAACAGAGGCACTTACGTGGTCTCTCGTCGCCGCACAGAAACCCATATGCCCGATTTTGGGACGACTCGTTGCGAAACTGAAGGGAGGTGGGAAAGCTGCTTCGTTCATCGTTTTCGTGCTGATTGCTATCGTACTACGCCAGATTCCGCACCGGCAGCAACCGGCCGCGTTTCGTCCACAATCCAGCCATCTTTCAAATTCACAATGCGATGGCCGTACGTGGCATTTCTTTCGGAGTGCGTGACTTGAATGATCGTCGTGCCGGCGTCATTCAGCCGCTTGAAGAGTTGCATAATTTCGTCGCCCTGTCCGGAATGCAAATTTCCGGTCGGCTCGTCCGCCAAAATTAATTTCGGACTCATCACCACCGCGCGCGCCACGGCCACAAGCTGTTGCTGTCCGCCGGAAAGTTGATTCGGATACAAATCTTTTTTGCCGACGATATTGAAGCGATCCAAAATGTCGCAGACCAGGCTGGTGCGTTCGCCGCGCGGAACATTTTTGTACGACAGCGGAATTTCCAAATTCTCAAACACCGTCAGATTGTCAATCAAGTGGTAGCTCTGAAACACAAAGCCGATGTAGCGTTTATGCAACTCGTTGCGCTGCTTGATGCTCAGCTTGTGGACGGGCTGGTCAACGAAACGATATTCGCCGGTCCATGCGCCGTCCAGCATTCCGATAATTGCCAGCAGCGTCGATTTGCCCGCGCCGCTCGGCCCCATGATGGTCACGAACTCGCCGGCTTGAATATCCAAATTAATTCGGCGAAGGACGAAGAATTTTCCCGCGGCAATGTCGTACGACTTTTCAAGGTTACGCAACTGAATCAATGGGTCAGCCATAAATCTCCTAAGTTCTTAGACGCCTGCAATGCCGAAGTGTCGCGTCCCGCTAGTCGTTCCTTAACGCCACAACCGGATCAACAAGTGTGGCACGCCGCGCGGGCAAATAACAGGCCAGGAACGCGACCGCGGCCAGCAGAACTGGAACACTTGCGAACGTCATTATATCCGTAGACTTTACCTGGAACAGCATGGATTGCAAGAATCGGCTGAGTGAGAACGCGCCGGCCAGTCCAATTCCCAACCCGAAGAGTAAAAGCGTCATTCCGCTGCTCATCACCAGTCGAAGAATGTCGCCCGGTTGCGCGCCAAGTGCAATGCGTACTCCAAGCTCCTGCGTGCGCTGGATCACAGAGTAGGACATCACTCCGTAAATTCCGATGGCGGCCAGCACCAGTGCGAGTCCGGCGAACGAGCCGAGCAGCATCACTGAGAGCCGCCGCGGAGCAACATT
>DATBYL010000441.1:0-2620 GCA_036513735.1 Candidatus Acidiferrales bacterium | reverse complement strand
CGCGGCGGAGCAAGTCCGGCGCGCTGGGCAGGTTCTTGAACAAATCGTTCCCATTCCGCGATTAGATTCGCGGCTCCCGCGCCGGTTTCCACGTGCACGCCTCTTACTTCTTTAGAAATTCCAAACGCGAAGTGCAAAGCTTTGCGCGTGACAGTGCTCCAATCCTGAACGGACACGATGACGAGCGGAGGGAAAACTTCGCGCAGATCGAGCGCGGGTGCCATGCGCGTTTCCATCGCCACACGGTGATAGTGACGCCGCACCATTCCCATGGCGACGAGCATTATGGGGATTAGCAGCGCCGTCATCCAAGCGCCTTCCAGAAATTTCGCCGATAGCACGACGAGCACGGTGATTCCCGTGGCCGTCGCACCGACGCCATTCACGATCATGTAGCGAGTGGAACCTTTTCCACCAACGCGGCGCCAATGCGCAACCATTCCCGCTTGCGAAAGAGTGAACGCCAGAAATGCGCCGACCGCGTAGAGGGGAATCAGCCGGTCGGTAACTCCGCCAAATACGATGAGGAGCAACGCGGAAAGTCCGGCAAGAACATATATTCCCAGCGAATAAACGAGCCTTCTGCCGCGCATCGCAAACGTGTGCGGCAGATAATTATTTTGGGCGATGGCGCGGCACAGGCGCGGAAAATCCGCGAAGGCGGTGTTCGCTGAAAGCGCCAGCACCAGCAAAATCGACGCGATCGAAATGTAGTAAAAAATATTTTTCCCGGTGACGGCCAGAAGCAGCATCGAAAGAACGCTTTGATATCCGGGAGCGCCGGGGTCGGTGGCGCCAATTCCGTAGGCGCGAACGAGAAACGCGATTCCGGCGAGCAGCACGATGAGAAGCGCGATGATGACGGTGAGCGTGCGCCGCGCGGTTTGCACCACAGGCTCGCGAAATGCTTTCGTACCGTTGCTGACTGCTTCGACTCCCGTCATGGCCGTGCAGCCACTCGAGAAAACTTTCAGTATGAGCCAGGTGCCGGGGACGGCGGCGATGAGCGGAAGTTTTGGAGGAGCGACGATTGGAACGGGCTGGCCGCCGGCGAGGAGCGTCTTGGCAATTCCAATTCCGATGGCGATCAGAAGCGTGGCCAGAAATAAATATGTCGGGAGCATGAAGAAAAGGCCGGCTTGCCGAACGCCTCGAAGATTGATGATGGTGATGATCACCAAAATTCCGAGGCAAATCCACACGGTGTCCGGTTGAAGTTTCGGAACGGCGGAAATCAGAGCGCCAACTCCAGCAGAAATTCCCACAGCGACGGTCAGAACGTAGTCAATCATTAACGCAGACGCCGCTAACAATCCTGAAGACGCGCCGAGATTGCGGCGCGCGACGGTGTAGGATCCTCCACCTCCGGGATAGGCGGCGATTGTTTGGCGATACGAAAAATAAACGATGACGAGCAGGATGATGATGCTGGCGCTGATGGGCACGATGTAGCGAACGCCGGCCATGCCTAGCGGAATTAATAATGTTAGCGCCGCTTCGGGGCCGTATGCGGCGGAGCTGAGCGCGTCCAAACCAAAAATTGGAATTCCGGCGCGGACGCCGATTTGTTCTGCGCGCGCTTCGTCGGAGGATAGGCGGCGACCGAGAAGAACGTCCACGAATGACATGCCGGGATTATGCTATGGAGTAAGGAATTTAACGAATTTGGTTTCGCGAATTGTGTTTTGAAGTGCGCCCCATTGGGTGCGAATTAAACCACGTCATCCACAATTTTCAATTTATGTTTTGGCGGCTTCAGGCGCTTATCGGGAATCACGCGCGCCGGCGGAGGACTTCCCGCGCTTAGCCGCGCGCGTCGCCGCGCTTCTTTTGACGCCGAAAATTTCTTCCGCTTCTTTTTCACTTGTAGCCTCTGCTTGTGCTTATTGCTTCGCGAATAAACAAACTGCCGACCACGGCTGCTTTCCCTGCTTGCCGTTCGACTCCGGAAATATCGAAATCAATCGCAGAAATGGCGGCAGACGCTTCAATCGTGCCGCTGCCTTTAATAATGAACGCACTTCAATTGGCTTCCATCCGAATGGCTCGAAGAATGCCGGGCCTTCCGGTGGACCGAACTTCAGCGGCGCGTTCGCGTTCACCAAATGATCTCCAACTTGTTTCTGAATCATCTTCAGCAATCCGGGCGAACCGAAGTCATTTGTCCAGAGCGCAAAACTTTTCGGCGCGGCCAGATCGCGCGCGAATACGCCTACTTCTTCCGGCGACAAATATGCGATCAGTCCTTCAGTGACAATCAATGCTTTGCTTGCGTTGCCGCCAAGCTCCGCGAACAACTTGCGGCGTACATCAACGTTTGCTAAATCCGCGCGAATGCGTTGCAATGAACACACTGGCTTTTCGGTCCCCAGAATTTCTTCTTTGTAGTCGAGAATTTCCGGCAAATCCACTTCAATCCATTTTAGCGAGGCTGGTAAGGCCATGCGGTAAGGACGCGCGTCCAATCCAGCGGCCAAATTAATAACAGTGTCCACGCCGGTCCGAATTTGTTCGGTGATTACCGCGTCAAATAAAAATGTGCGCGCCACAAATGGCCAGCTATTTTTTTCTTGATATGGCATGGCCGCGGCAATTTGTTTTCCGCGTTCGCCTGCCAATT
>DATBYL010000440.1:0-4937 GCA_036513735.1 Candidatus Acidiferrales bacterium | reverse complement strand
GCCGCGCCCGTGTCGTTCGCATTGCGCGCCCGACTGCGGACTCACCCTTGTCACACGTGGCCGTCGAATTTCTTTCTTGAGCGGCACACTCACGTTACAATTTGTTCGCGCAAATGTCGGAATCCATCCATCGCAGCGTTTTCATCGAAGGGCCGGCTGGCCGTCTGGAAGGATTGTTCTGGGACGCCTCCCACGTTCATTCGGCGCCCACGAAACCGCCGATCGCCGCGGTCGTCTGCCATCCGCATCCGCTTTTTGGCGGGACCATGCACAATAAAGTTGTCTATCAAGTTGCGCGTACGCTCGATCGCCTCAGCGTGCCATCTCTGCGATTTAATTTTCGCGGCGTCGGATTAAGCGTGGGCACGCACGACCGCGGTCACGGTGAACAAGATGATGTCCGTGCCGCATTAAATTATATGGCCGGCGAATTTCCCGACACTCCACTGCTGATTGCAGGTTTCAGTTTTGGGTGCTGGGTCGGCTTGCGAGTAGGCAGTGAGGATTCGCGGGTGAGCGAACTTGTCGGCGTTGGCCCCCCAGTCGGCAATTCAAATTTTTCGTATCTCGCAAAAACTGATAAGCCGAGAATGTTTATTCTGGGAGAAAAAGATCAGTACGGCTCGCCGGAACAATTGGAAGAATTAATTGCGACGTTTCCAGCAGCCACGCAGCGGGTCACGCAATCCGTGATTGTTCCCGGCGCGGATCACTTTTTTGTCGGGCAATTGAATGAAGTGGACGCGGCGCTCACATCGTGGCTGGTCACGCAATATCCCGAACTTGCCGCGAAAAAGTAAGCCTAAGCATTTTCGCCGCGCGAAAATAATTTCGCAAATTGTTCTTCCGTCATTAGCGGCACATCGAATAGACGCGCGTTAACGCGCACATGTTCCGCGTTTCGCATTCCGACGAGCGCGGACGTCATCCCCGGCAGTGAGCGCACAAATTGCAAAGCGCGCTGAGCGTCATCTTCCAATCCAATCGCCGCGGCAATAAATGGCGGCAATCGTTTCGCCATTCGCCCCTGCAAAAGAGAAGCGCTCGCAATAATTTGTATATTTAAAGTGTCAGCAGATTCCACGATCGTAGTTTGTTTGCCATCCACATCTTGATTTTGCAGCGTCAGCGCTTCCGTCATTCCCAAATTTACTGGAAGCTGCACATACCGAAAATGATGCGCATCGCCGGCAATTTCCCGCGCCACGGATTCGATCGCCGCCAGCGAAAGATGTTCCGGCGATCCTTGCGGAACTCGAAATCCATTCCACGTGGCCATTCCATACGCGCGAATTTTTCCGGCGCCAACCATTGTTTCCAGCCACGCAAACGCCGCGCCCAATCGCGCTAGAAAATCACCCAACGGAATTTCCGCGAGCTGCGTTTCCGGATTGTGCAGATAAAAAACGTCCACGCATTCCGCGCCCATATTTTTCAAGCTGCGTTCCAATTGATCCGCCAAGTATTTCGGCGCCATTGCGTGGCAACCCGCGGCGATTTCGTCGGCCTTCAAAATTCCAGTCTCGATAAATTCCTTCCGGAAATATGCGGATGGATCGTCTGGCATCGAACCGTCCGGTGTTAAATATCCGGCCTTGGTGCACAGCAAAATTTCCTCGCGCGCATATCCGCGTCGCGTCAATTCTTTCAACGCCGCGCCAATGCTGCGCTCGCTTCGCATCAGCCGGTAATTAATTGCGGTATCCACAACATTAAATCCGGATTCAACGGCCGCAATCACCGCTTCCGTGTACGCAGCGTCTGTTTCTTCATCCGCATTGCCTAAATATGTTCCGATGCCCAGAGTGGAAACGGTTAAATGTTGTGCGGTTAGCGGGGCGCGATCTTCGGGATGCTCGGCGGAAGTTTGCGATGCAATTCCTTGCGCGCCAATCGCGGCGGCGTGATCGGGAATCGAACGAAAATGTCCGGTCGATGTGCGCCCGAAAAATCGTTGCGCGTATTTTGAAGTGCCTTCAGAAGTTGCGTAGGGATTCATAGTGTGTGCGTAAGTATAGCAGCCGCGCGAATTTCAACTCATTCCTTCTTTTCGGCGCCTGCTTCGCCGCTTTCGCCGGTCGTTTTTCCCGCCAGAACTCTTCCGCAGGCGCGGATCAATCTTCGATACGGCCAATCTCCATCGCGATAGAAAATTTCTCCGGCTCGCGGCTTGGAATAAAACCATCGCGCGAGCAATGCTAAATGATCCGCCAACGGCTCGGCTGGAATTTTTGCGACGGGCGATGATTCGGTGACTGTTCCGCCCAATCTTTCGCGCAGCGCTTCCTCGACCGATCCCGGCTTCGATGTTTGTGAAAATCGTAACGCAAAGAAATCGGCGATTCGTCCGCCGCGCACAACAAAAACCTGGACTGATTCGGCGGCAACCGCGCGTTGCAAAATTACGGCGTCCAATTCTTCGATTCGGCGGGACAATTCAGGCAGTCCGCGCAAAACTTCCGCCACTTTTTCCAGTCGTTTGTGCAGCGCTGCTGCGCGCTCAAAATCCAGCGCAACGCTTGCTGCCTCGCGTTCTGTTTCAAGGTCGGCCGAAAGCGATTCTCCCCCGCTTGAAAGAAAATTTACTACGCGTTCTGTTTCGTGCGCATATTCTTCGGCGCTACATCCAGCAAAACACGGAGCCAGACACATTTTCATTTCGGAGTAGATGCATCCCGGAAAAGTTGGATCGCGCCGAATTTTAATTTGGCATCGCCGAATTTTGAAGAGGTTTAGAAACTCGGAGGAAAACGCGTCGGCCGCGCGGCGGGAAGGGAATGGGCCGAAATAAAATCCGCCTGATGGGATTCCATTTTCATCGGTGCGAATTCTTCGCGTGACGTAACATCGCGGATAGGCGTTGGTCAGATTTATTTTCAGCAGCGCAGGCCATCGCATGCGCAATCGCTGGTGATATCCGCGCGGATCAAGCTCACGCGCCGCAAGCCACATCACGATGCTTTGTTCAAAAGGAGAGCCGGTTACTCGATATTTTATCGCGCCGGCAAAATCGCGGAGATGAAGGCGCCGAGCTTCCGCGGGATCGTCTGCGTCATTTCTTGACGCGAGCAGACGTTTCATGCGCGCGCGTAGATCCGCCGTGCGAATTAAATATGGACGCGCGTCCGAAAAATCGGCGCGGGGCTCGATGCGCACGACAGCTGGCGACGCAGGTAGCGCGGAAAAAAAATCGGCGTCGCGCGATGCGTCAAATTCCGCGAGGCAATCCAAATCCAACATGCTGGGAAGAATACACCGAGTGATGTTGGGATGGGCGATCTTGAAGGATGAGGGCGGGGTAAGAAGGTCGAAAAGTGCATTATAGTGCACTTTTTTGGTGACAGAAAAAGACAGAAAAAGCTTTGAACACAGAGTTCGCACCGACGCAGAGAGGACACAGAGAAAGGCCAACATGTGGTGCGCTTGTAGGGGTGCGGCGTTTGCAGATTATCAAGCGACGGCCGCTACCCTCAAGGTCGCTCTGCATGATCAAAAGATTTCGCTAAGTCCTTTATTTGCACAACGATCAACCACAGATCGCTGTAAGTCCTTTATTTGCATATACATTGCAAAATAGGGTGGGGTGGGGGGGTACGGGTTTTTGCGAAAATGGGTTATGGAAACGGCGGGCGGATGACGGCTAAGGCTTTGGAAACATAGTAGATATGAGATTGGGTCGGCGAATTTGGCCGCCGAAAGTGCGCATGAGATATCGAAATGCAATGTGCTGCGCGTTAGTAGGACTTTAGCACCCAGGCGGCGATTACCAGTCTTTGAATTTCGCTGGTGCCTTCGTAGATTTCTGTGATGCGCGCGTCGCGATACATTCTTTCCACCGGATATTCGCGGCTGTAGCCGTAGCCGCCGTGGACCTGGATCGCTTTGTGCGTTACGCGCGTGGACATCTCGCTGGCGAATAATTTTGCGATCGCGGCTTCCATTGAGAATCGTCCGCCGGTGTCTTGTTTCCATGCGGCTTTGCGGATCAGCATTCGCGCTGCGTCAATTTCTGTGGCCATATCGGCAAGCATGAATTGGATTGCCTGGAAATTTGAAATGGGATGTCCGAAAGCCATGCGCTGTTGCGAATAGCTCAGCGCTTGCTCGAAAGCGCCTTGCGCAATTCCGCAAGCCTGCGCCGCAATTCCAATTCGTCCGCCGTCCAGAGTTGAAAGCGCAACCTTATATCCTTCGCCTTCCACGCCGATGCGGTTCGCAACCGGCACTTCGCAATCGGTGAACGAAAGTTCCACGCATGCGGTCGCGTTGATTCCAAGTTTCTTTTCTTCTTTTCCGACGGCAAACCCCGGTGTGCCGCGTTCTACGACTAGCGCGGTGATTCCTTTTTCACCCTTCGACGGTTCCGTATTCACATAGACGATCGCGGCATCGGCGGCGCCGCCATTTGTAATCCAAGCCTTCGTGCCGTTTAGAATATATTTGTCGCCCTTCAGGACTGCTTTGGTTTGCAATGCCGCGGCGTTTGATCCGGCTTGCGGCTCGGTGAGCGCGTAGCATCCAATTTTTTCTCCGCGCGAAAATGGCAACAGGAACTTTTTCTTCTGCTCAGGAGTTCCAAAGCGGTGAATCGGATCGCAGTACAGCGAGTTCTGGACGGAAAGAATCACGCCTGTGGAAGCGCAGACGCGTGAAATTTCTTCAATCACAATCGAGTAAGCCACATGATCGAAGCCGGCGCCGCCTTCTTCTTCGGGGATCGCAACGCCGGTTAATCCCAGCTCCGCGGCTTTGCGAAAAGTTTCGCGCGGAAACTTTCCGGTCTCGTCAATTTCGCGCGCCAGCGGTTTCACTTCAGAATTCGCAAACTCGCGCACCGTTTGCTGCAGCAGCTTCTGCTCTTCATTCAGTTCCAGATCCACAGACTCTCCCTCTCACGAACTTCAGGTGAACATTCTACAGGGCGCGGCCAGCCGTGT
>DATBYL010000439.1:0-2726 GCA_036513735.1 Candidatus Acidiferrales bacterium | reverse complement strand
AGCTTGACGAAAAACGGCATCAATAGCGGAGCGATTTTCAGGCGCACGAGACGCGCGATGAAACCGGCGCTCGTGACTTCTGTAAATGCGCGATCGGTGGTAGCGACGAGGCGGCGCGCGAACGCGATTCGTTCCGATTCATAAGTATCGAGCAGTGAAGCTTGTGCGCGGCCGTGCAGGACGGCTGCTAATTTCCAAGCGCAATTTATGGCGTCGCCGATTCCAGTATTCATTCCCTGACCGCCGACTGGACTGTGAACGTGCGCCGCATCGCCCATCAAAAACGCGCGGCCTTTTCGGAAACTATCGGCGACGCGATGATGCACACGATAGGTGGAAAACCAGTTCACGCGTTTGATGTCGAGGCGCATCCATTCGATCACGCGCTTGCTCACATCGTTCCACGAAAGGTTTTCGCGCTGGTCTTCAGAGTCGTCGCGCATTGTGCCGACGAGCCGTACGCGTCCTTGCGCGACAAGCGGGAACACGATGAGAAATTCTGTTTTTTCCAGGCCGGCGTGAAGTTCGCCATTCGTTACTTCGCCGGCGGCGTCAACGTCAGCGACATAAAATAAATGGCTGTACGTTCCGCCGGGAAATCCGATTTTGAGTTGCTCGCGCACAACGGAATGCGCGCCGTCACATCCGGCGATGTAAGCTGATTCGCAAGTCTGAAACGATCCATCTTTTAGTTTCAGATGCGCGCTGACGCGATTGTCCGCTTCCTGAAAATCAACCAGTTCCGTTTGACGTTCGACATTGATGCCGAGCGCGGCGAGACGTTCGATTAAAAGACGCTCATGCTCGTCTTGCGGAAAAACCAGTGCAAATGAAAATGGACTGATGCCCGCTCCAAATTCGCCGATGACTGCGTGCGCAGCTTTTTTGCCTTCGACCCATAAATTTACGGCGGTGACTTTTCGTCCGCGCTTCACTACTTCGTCGGCGAGGCCGATCTGGCTGTAGAGTTCGAGCGTTCGCGCTTGCACGGCGAGCGCGCGCGATGTTGTTCCCGGCTCGGACGTCTTGTCGATGATTCTGACGCGCACGCCAAGATGTGTGAGCCACAAAGCGAGGACAAGGCCGGTTGGGCCAGCGCCGACGATGAGCACTTCTGTGTCGCGATTTGGAGATTGGTCCATGATTTCACATTACGCGTGAGTCGCTGAGCGATTGTATGATGACTCGGAGCGGTGTGCGGGAGCGGTTTTTTTGGAGATGGGAATACGATGATGGCCGGTGATAGAAAGAAGTTGAAACGCCAAGTGAAATCGGCTGATGCTGACAGAAACGCATGGCGCGCGCGCAAAACTTTGCGATTGGGTCGAGGATTCTTTGAACGCCCAACTTTGATCGTAGCGCGGGAATTGCTCGGCAAAATAATTGTTCGCCGAATTGGAAAACAGAAAATTTCAGTGATCATTACTGAAACCGAAGCTTACGTTGGCGAAAAAGATCTGGCTTCCCACGCGCGCTTTGGACGAACAAAAAGAAATGCAGTGATGTACGGACACGCGGGCGTTTGGTATCCATATTTTATTTACGGAATGCATTGGATGTTGAATGTGACGACCGAAGGGTTCGATCGGCCGGCAGCGGTACTGATTCGTGCAGGCATTTTAGTTGAAACGGATCACGTAATCCGTGGTCCCGGATTGCTCGCGAAGACGCTACAAGTTGATGCGAGCTTCTACGGCAGGAGCGCAACGTCCGGCGATTTATATTTTGAGGATCGCGGAGATCGTCCGAAGAAAATAATCAGGACTCCGCGAATTGGAATTGATTACGCGGGCGCGTACAAAGATAAGAAGTGGAGATTTGTAATTCCCAATTCACGGAGTGAGATTCATTTTGTGAAGTAATGCCAGGTAACGCGGCTCATTGTGAAGCGGAGCAAGAAGCGGCGAGCGAACAAGATAAGGCAGCAAATCATCCTGGTTCTTGGCCGATTTTTCAAGCCACGTCAGAGATTTTTCGTTGTCACCGAGTTGCGTCCACGCGACCGCTTGAAACATACGTTCCTGAAAAGATTCTCCGAGAGTTTGCGTCCGCTTGCGCGCGATTTCCAAAACGCCACGCCAGTACTGCGTCTTTCCGGGATGCGCTTCAATATCGGCGAAGCCCGGAAAGTTGAGCATCCCGGTTTGGCGCGCGTCCTCGAACTGCCCTTGAATTTCATACCACTCGCGCAAACGATTGTGGGTAATCGGATAGTTTGGATCCATAGCGAGCGTGCGATCCAACTGCCCTTTGGCTTCGGGAATGCGCCCGGCGAACGTCAATAGATGTCCGAGATTTGCGTTATAAGGGAGCGAAGCAGGTTCTAGCTCAATTGCTTTCCGAATTTCACGGATCGCTTCTTCGTAACGAATCTGGGGCCGCAAAACGTACAGCGAATAAAAATAAGGAATCGCCGCATTGGTGGCGTCGAGATTTTCCGCTTTCAGATATTCGCGCTCGGCCGATGGCCAATCATATCGTGCCGCATAAACGTAGCCCATGGCCGCGTGCGCGCCACCCAAATTCGGCGTAAGTTCGAGCGCTTTTTGCGCGGCGGCTTCAGCGAGTGGAATTGCATCGATGGATTGCAGCGTTCCGAAACCGCTGGCGACAGTGTACGCATCGGCCAGACCGACGTATGCGAGCGCGTATTGGGGATCCAGTACAATCGCCTGCTTGTAGCAGTCAATACTCTGCTGCAAATATTCTCTAGTCCGTTGGTTCCA
>DATBYL010000438.1:0-6338 GCA_036513735.1 Candidatus Acidiferrales bacterium | reverse complement strand
CGCGCAAATTATTTTGGTTGCGGAGCAGTCGCCCGCGGGGCGAGTCCGAGGATTTGGCGCGAGACTTTTATTGCACCCCGCAAAATTGTGGCAAGCGATTCGTTTGAAGCGAGCGCTGGGCGGAGTGCCTTATCATTTTGGAATGTGGCCAGTGGTGGCTGGCGGTGCGGAGAAATTGGAGTGGGTGGAACTCGTTCGCGATAATACGAAAACGCGCATCGCGTGCGATTATCTTGCATGCGGATTTCATCTGGTTCCGAACGTGGAACTGGCGGAATTATATGGTTGCGAGATCGACGATGGCTTTGTCCGCGTGAATGAAATGCAGGAGACTTCCGCAGCCGGAGTTTTTTGCGCCGGAGAGCCGGTTGGAATTGGCGGAGTTGAAGCCGCGTTGATCGAAGGGCAAATCGCGGGATTTGCGGCGGCTGGAAATGTAGCTGGCGCGAGAGAGTTATTTGCGGAACGCACGTCTGCGCGAAAATTTACGGGATTATTGGCGCGCACGTTTGCCTTGCGGGACGAGTTGCGTTCGCTGGCCGCGCCGGAGACACTTGTTTGCCGGTGCGAAGATGTCAGCCATGCGCGGCTGGCGAAATATTCCGATTGGCGCAGCGCGAAATTGCAAACGCGGTGCGGAATGGGCGCATGCCAGGGAAGGGTTTGCGGCGCGGCGGTGGAATTTATTTTTAGATGGCGCGCGGAGTCTGTGAGGCCGCCAATATTTCCGGCGCGCGTGGAATCGCTGGCAGGTACTGTCGGCGCGAAAGAATAATTCTAATATTGCGAAATAATTTTCTAGGAGAGAGCGAATGAACTGGAAAGGCGTGATGCCCGCAATTACTACCGCTTTTGACTCCAAGCTAAGAGTGGACGCAGCTTTTATCGAAAAGCATGCGAAATGGATGGTGGACAACGGATGCACCGCGATTATTCCGCTGGGATCGCTCGGCGAAGGCGCGACATTAGAATTTGATGAAAAATTACAAGTGATTGACGCGTGCCGGCGTGGAGTTGGAGATCGCGCTCCGGTTGCTCCGGCAATTTCCGCGCTGCGAACTTCTGACGCGGTGAAGATGGCGAAGGCCGCGGAAGATCACGGATGCAATGGATTGATGGTGCTGCCTCCCTATGTTTATAAAGGCGATTGGCGTGAAATGAAGGCACATGTGGCGGCGGTCTTGAAGGCGACGAAACTTTCTTGTTTGCTTTACAACAATCCGATTTCTTACGGCACAGATTTTTTGCCGGAGCAAATTGCGGAGCTGGCGAAGGAACACGAAAATTTACACGGTGTGAAGGAATCGAGCACTGATGTCCGGAGAATTTCCGCGATTCGCGCGCTGTTGGGAGATCGTTTGCAAATTTCCGCCGGCGTGGACGATTTAATTTTGGAAGCGATTGGCGCTGGAGCGGTCGGATGGATCGCGGGATTGGTGAACGCGATGCCGCGCGAGTCCGTGATGCTATTTGATTTTTGTGTGCGTGGCGAGCGCGAGAAGGCGTTTGAAATTTATCGTTGGTTTTTGCCATTGCTGCGAATGGATACGGTTCCGAAGTTTGTGCAATTAATTAAATTTGTGCAGGAAGAAGTTGGGAAGGGTAGCGCGCGCGTGCGTCCGCCGCGAATGGAAGTTGTCGGAGATGAATTGGCGGAAGCGCGCGCGGCGGTGAAGCACGCAAAGAAAACGCGGCCGGCAATATTGGGATAAAAATTTCGCGCGGAATATTCTTCGGATTTGATAGTTAGGGGGAATTATGGAATTGCTCGGGCGGTCATTTATTGGATGGAGCAGCGGAGCAGGCGGCGGCAAGACATTTACTGCGATTAATCCCGCGACAGGCTTAGCGATTGAGCCGAGTTATATTTCGGCGTCGACATCGGAGTTGGAGCGCGCGGCGGAACTCGCGGCGCAAGCGTTTAGTTCGTTCAGCAGGACGGGCGGAAAAGAACGCGCGATTTTTTTGCGCGAGATTGCGAAGCGGCTCGATGGAATCGTTGATGAGCTGGTGATTCGCGTGAATCAGGAAGCCGGATTGCCGGAACCGCGAATTCGATCTGAGGCGGCGCGAACCTCTTTTCAGTTGAGATTATTCGCGGATTTAATTGAAGAAGGGTCGTGGGTGCGCGCGCGATTGGACAAAGGAGATGCTGCGCGCAAACCGCCGAAACCGGATTTGCGATCGATGTGGCGGCCGCTGGGGCCGGTGGTTGTCTTCGGAGCGAGCAATTTTCCTTTGGCGTATTCGGTGGCGGGCGGAGACACCGCGTCTGCATTCGCAGCGGGAAATCCGGTGATTGTGAAAGCGCATCCGGCGCATCCGGGAACTTCGGAATTAGTTGGCGCGGTGATTCTTGCGGCGGCGCGGGCTTGCAGAATGCCCGAAGGAATTTTTTCATTATTATTTGACGCCGGAACCGAAGTTGGATCGGCGTTGGTGAAACATCCTTTGGTTCGCGCGGTGGGATTCACGGGATCGCAGCGCGGCGGAAGGGCGCTGATGAATTTGGCTGCGGCGCGTCCGGCGCCGATTCCGGTGTTCGCGGAAATGGGAAGCACGAATCCGGTTTTTATTTTGCCGGGAGCGCTCGCGGCGCGCGGCGAACAAATTGCGGAAGGGCTGCACGGGTCCGTCACGTTGGGCGCGGGACAATTTTGCACCAAGCCGGGAATGGTTTTTTTGCCGGCCGGAGAACATGCGAAACATTTCTCACTAACCTTAAGTAAACGGATTGGCGAGTCGGCTTCGCAACTGATGTTGACGCCGGGAATTCAGAGTGCATATTCCGGAATGGTTGGAGCGCGCGCGAAAAAATCGAAAGTCGCGCTCAGCGCGGAAGGAAAACCCGCGACGGGCGAAGCAGGAGTTCGCGGAGTGCCTGCGATGTTCGCCGTGGAAGCTGCCGATTTTCTGCGTGAGCCGGAATTGAGCGAGGAAGTTTTTGGTCCGGCCACGCTGGTGGTTTCATATGGCACGCGAGATGAGATGCTGAAAATTGCGCGCGGACTGCAAGGACATTTGACGGCGACGCTGCACGGAACCGACGCGGATTTGCGCGAGTATCGCGAACTCGTTGAAATTTTAGAACAAAAAGCAGGGCGCTTAGTCTTCAACGGATTTCCGACGGGCGTGGAAGTCGGACACGCGATTGTACATGGCGGGCCGTATCCGGCGACGTCGGATGGACAATCGACATCAGTGGGCTCGCAGGCGATTTATCGATTTGCGCGGCCGGTGTGCTTCCAAAATTTCCCCAGCGCTGGATTGCCGGAGGAATTGAAGGATGGGAATCCGATGGGGATCTGGAGAATGAACGACGGGGCGCTCGGGAGAGATTGAAGCGGGTACCCGGCTTGCACACGCATTGTAAACGTGTGAAAATTCTTCTCCCGGAAATTTTCTGCTGCGGCGGTATCGTCTAGGGGTCAGGACGTCAGGTTCTCAACCTGAAAACCCGGGTTCGATTCCCGGTACCGCTACCAACTTCGCAATAATCTCAGACTGAAAATAATTCGGGCGCCGCGATTTTTTATCGCGGCGCCCGATCGTCATTTTATTTCTGTTAGCGACTGTTGACGATGGCGATGGCTTCTTCGACGTGATGGTGAGCTTCGTCAATGTGATGGAGAACGCGCATCTGCAGGCCGCGAGTATGGGGATTGTCTTCTTCCTTGCGGCAATCGTGGCGGGCATCGTCTAAAACTTCGAGAGCCTTGTGGAGGCGTCCGGCCCAGGGAAGATGCGCGTCAACGGGTTCATGATCGGCCAGACCTTTTCCGTCGTCGATGGAAGCGCGCTTAATTTCCCCGATGGCGTCGTCAATTTTGTGGATGGCGTCTTTCTCTTGTTGTCTCAGTTCGCCGCCGTTGGGACGCTCCAAAAGGCTGCGCGCGAAACGCAAATCGGAAAGCGCGTGCAAATAGGCGGGATGCGATTCCTGCGCTTGCGTTTCAAGCGTGAGCGGCAAGAGCATCGCGATGACAAATAGCAGAAGCGTGACCCTCAGAAGAATTTTCACAGTGACCGTCCTTTCATGATGTGGTGCAACCTTGACGGACATTTTAGCAAGTAAAATTGGTTGCGTTGTTGAATTCTATTTTGGAAATGCGCCAAATAGCACTTATGGCGCATAATCTCCCGGTGCGTAATTTGACCGGCCAGAAGGCGATTTCTGAATCAGCAACGGCGGACGCGTCAGGCGAGCGCGCTGTGATCACCGCCGATGCGCAGAATGAAAATCCGCGCGGATTTCATTTAAGTTGGATTGAAGGACTGTTCCTAATTTTTCTCGCAGGACTGGCGGTGCTGCCGCCGGTGCGAGAAATCCACAAACAATTAATCTTGGCGGCGATTGCCATTTTGCAATTGTTGGAAGGGCAAGTAGTGGTGCGGTCGCCGCGATATGGCCGTGGATGCGTCGTGCTGCTGAAAATATTGTTGGCCACAGCACTGCTGGATCACACGGGCGAGGCGGCGGCGATTAACAGTGCCTACTATCCAATTTATTATTTGCCGGTGGTCACGGCGGCGACTTATTTTGGAACGTGGGGGACGCTGATTTGGACCGGGCTAACTTCGGCCGCATATTGTTCTTTGCTGATTCCCGCTCTTCAGGAATTTACGTTCACCACCGACATAATCACTGAACTTGCAACGCGAATTTTATTTTTCTTTTTGGCGGCGATGCTGGTGAATCGATTTTCGGTGGAAATTCGGCGCCGGGCGGCGGCGTATCAATCTCTCGCGGAGCAGATGTCGCTGACGAACCGGAGATTGGCGGAAGTGCAGGAGGAGGCGCGGAGGTCGGAACGATTGGCGGCGCTGGGACAAATGTCCGCTGGATTGGCACACGAGATTCGAAATCCGCTGGGAGTCATAAAGGGATCGGCGGAGATGCTGCATCAAAAGTTGGGAGAATCAAATCCACTGGCGAGCGAACTTGCCGGATATATTTCGAGCGAGACGAACCGGCTGAGTTCGCTGGTAGCCCGATTTCTTGATTTTGCGCGTCCGCAGGCGCTGGAATTGACGCCGGGCGATGTGCGCGAAGTTGTGGAGACGGCGCTGACGGCGGTAGCGGCGCAGCGGCCGAATGCGAAAGTGATCGTCGAGCGTGAATATGCGGCGGAATTGCCGCCGGTGCGGATGGATGACCGATTGTGCGAGCAAGTGTTCCAGAACCTGGCTCTGAATGCATACGAGGCGATGGAGCCTGATGGCGGAAAACTGCGCGTGGAAATATTTTCCGCGATGCGCGCGGGAGTCAGCGGAGTTGAAGTGATGCTGACGGATACGGGGCCGGGAATTCCGCCGGAAATTTGCGAGCAGGTATTTAATCCATTTTTCACCACGAAGAAAGCGGGAACGGGATTGGGATTGGCGATCGTTTCAAAAATTGTGGACGAGCTGCACGGATCGTTGCAACTGGAAAGCAGGCCGGGGCAGGGCGCGACGTTCCGAGTGTTTTTCCCGGCGGCGGGCACATCTTTGTGCGTGGCCTGATAACATATTTCGATGAGCCTTAAATTGGGACGGAGATTATGGCGGCGATATTGATTGTCGAAGACGAGCCAAAGATGCGGCGATTGCTGGAGCTGAATCTTGGCGAAGAAGGATGGACGACCGCGTCCGCCGGCGATGCGGAGGCGGGACTGAAATTGTTTCGCGAAGAAACATTTGATCTGGTGCTGACCGATTTCAAATTGCCGGGGATGAACGGTTTGGAATTCCTGAAATTGATCCGGCAAATCAATTCTGACGTCCCCGTGGTGATGATGACGGCTTACGGAAACGTGGAAACCGCCGTGGAAGCGATGCGGAACGGCGCGAATAATTACGTGCTGAAACCATTTTCGCTGGAAGAAATCAAGTTGGTGGTGAAAAAGGAATTGGATGTACGCGCGCTGCGTTCTGAAAATAGAAATTTGCGCGAGGAACTGGGAAAAAAGTACGAGTATCCGAATATCGTGGCGCGCAGCGCGAAGATGCAGGAAGTGCTGGCGGCGGTAGAGCGGGTGGCACCGACGAACTCCACCGTTTTGATTGGCGGAGAGAGCGGAGTTGGAAAAGAATTGGTGGCGCGGGCGATTCATCAGAGATCGCGGCGCGCGTCGGGACCTTTCGTAAAAATAAATTGCACGGCGATTCCGGAAAATTTGTTGGAGAGCGAACTTTTTGGATATGAGAAAGGAGCGTTTACCGGAGCGACGACTTCCAAGCCGGGAAAATTTGAGCTGGCGGACAAGGGGTCGCTTTTTCTGGATGAGATTGGGGATGTGCCTCCGGCGACGCAGGCGAAATTGTTGCGTGTTTTGCAGGAGCGCGAATTTGAGCGG
>DATBYL010000437.1:0-5259 GCA_036513735.1 Candidatus Acidiferrales bacterium | reverse complement strand
CTTGACTCTCTTGCGGACGTTATCAGTTTTGGCATAGCTCCAGCGGCGCTGGCTTATAGTTGGGGCGTGCGTAGTTTGCAGCTTGATGCGTCTTCTGCAATTCACTTCGTTCAGGAATTGGCGTGGCTGGTTTGCCTGACTTTCTTGATTAGCTGCGCGTGGCGTCTGGCTCGATTTAATGTGCACGGGATGGCAGCTAGCTCTTCGTCGATGAAATATTTTGTGGGAATGCCGTGTCCCGCAGCGGCCGGGTGCGTGGCTGCAACTGTTCATTATTTCAAGACGCCGCTGGATCAATGGCACTATTCGGCGATTTTCCTTGGGCTGGTGATTGCGTTGGCTGCGCTGATGACCAGCAAGATTCGGTATCCGAGCTTTAAGGGAATTAATTGGTCACGCAGGCAGCCCTCGATCATCATTATTTTGATCACTCTTACGGCCGGCGCCATTTTCTTCTATTCGGAATATGCCCTGATGATTCTTGCGGGTGGGTACCTGGTTTCCGGAATTGTGATGGAATTGGTGCGGTTTGTGCGTCATCACTCCACTTCGCAACCTGCCGGCTGAGCGATGCCTTCCTCGAAAGATTCTCCGCGAATTGTAATTGTTGGCGCCACAACTTTGCGTGGCAAGGAATTGGTGGATTTGTTGAAGGAACGCATTCCGTCCGCCGACCTGAAACTTCTGGACGAAGAAATCGCGGCGGGAATTTTGACGGAAGCGGCGGGAGAGCCGGCGATTATTCAGTCCGTTGATCCAGAAAGTTTTGAGAATGCGCGAATTGTTTTCTTCGCGGGTAAGCCGGAATTCGCCGCGAAGCACGCCGATGATGCGCTTCGCAATTCGCCCGTTGCAATCGATTTGAGCGGTGGATTTCGAGATCGCGCGGACGTTCAACAGTGGATTCCATCTCTTGATGCGATGCTGCCGCCTGCGATGCCATCCGCTGTCAAGTCGAGCGGCGGATATTATTCTCCGTCCGCGCCGGTGATTATTTCGTGCGCGCTTGCGGCGGGACTGATGGAATGGTCTCCGACTGGCGCGTCCATCGTTTTCCTACAACCCGTTTCGGAGCGCGGGCAAGAGGCTATCGAAGAGCTTGAGAAGCAAACTGTGAGTTTGCTTTCATTCCAGCCAATCGGGAAAACTGTCTACGACGCCCAGGTTGCGTTCAATGTGATGGATCGCTACGGCGAAGCGAGCGCGGAGCGATTGGGCGCGACGCGCGAATCGATTGCGCGCGATATTGCAAATTACCTGGGCAGCCGAACGCATGTTCCCGCAATGCAATTGTTGCAAGCGCCGGTATTTCATTCGCACGGATTCAGCGCGTTTGCGGAATTGAAGTCGTCACCGGAGCCGGATGCCGTAGGAAAAAGTCTAACCGCGGCGGGATTTCAGTTTCCTGAAGGAGATCAATCCGCGCCTTCGTTGATAAGCGCGGCGGGCGAGTCGAAGCCGTTGCTCGGGCATGTGGAGCGCGATCCAAATCGGCGTGGCGGGTACTGGTTTTGGGGCGCGGCGGACAATCTTCGCGTTACAGCGGAAAATGCAGTGGCAATTGCCGAGCGGGTTTTGCAGGATTAGCTTCGCCGCAATTTCGATTTGGTGTGATAATCGACTTCCTGAAAATGCGCGTGAACAAAATCAATTTGCAGAATTCAGTTGGCCGAGCGCTCGCAATATTCGTGCTCGCGATCGCGCTTAGCGGCTGCGGATATCACGTCGGCGGGCAGGGCAGCGCGCTTCCTGCGAACCTGCACACCATTGCGATTCCTGCGTTCGTAAATAAGACATCCCGCTACCGTGTTGAGCAAAAACTTACGCAAGCGGTGATCCGCGAGTTTGAATCCCGCACGGCGTACCGCGTTGTCACTAATCCCGAGGCGGGCGACGCTGTGTTGAATGGCGAAGTCACCAGCCTTGAAAGCGTCGTCGCGGTGTACGATTCGACGACCGGTCGCGCCACGTCCATGCTCGTTACAGTGAGGATGAAAGTTTGGCTGGTGGATCGCGAAACGAAAGCCGAAATCTATCGCAACGATAATTTTCTTTTCCGCCAGCCATACGCAATTTCCTCCGACGTGCCGAACTTTTTCGATGAGCAGAATCCCGCGCTGGATAGGCTCTCCAGCGATTTTGCAGCGAAGCTTGTGGCCGGAATTTTGGAGAAATTCTAGTGGCCGGATCCGGCGTCGAGACGCTTCTTAAACGCGTAGAATCCGGGAAGCCTGTGCCTGCAATTTTGCTGCTTGGAAGCGATTCCTATCTACGCGATCTTTGCCGAGCGAAACTTATCGAGACCTACGTGGAAGAGGGCACGCGCGAATGGGCGGTTGGACGATTTTCCGCGAAGCAAGACTCGCCGGATATAGTTTTGGGTCAGGCGCAAATGTTGCCGATGCTTGCGCCACGCCAGGTGATTTTCTGGAGCGACGTGAAGGCGCTTGAAAAGGGTGACGAAGATACGCGCAAGGAAAACGTGAAAAAAATCGCAGCGTATCTGGACGATCCCGCGCCTTTCACGGTGCTGGTACTGGAAGCGGAAGAACTCGATGCGCGGATGGGGCTTTTCAAGGCGCTTTCCGAGAAAACAATTGTGGTGGATTGCGAGCCGAGTGAGGACATGAACGTGCGGCTCGGGCTTGCGGTGACGATGGCCGCGGAAATGGCGCGCGAATTGAAAGTGGAATTAGATCGGGACGCCGCGCAGGCGCTGGCGGAAAATACCAATGCGGGTTTGGCGCGCATCCGAACCGAACTTGAAAAATTGGCCACGTATGTGGGCGAACGAAAGCGCATTACGCGCGCTGATGTTGAGGCGCTGGTGATTTCCGACCAGAAATATTCGGTGTGGGAATTATCCGGAATGCTGGCGACGGGAGATCGTCAACGCGCCATGACTTTCTTGGAAAGTTTATTTCGCGAAGGCGAACAGGCTGTCGGGATGGTGGGCGCGATGGCCTGGATGTTTCGCAAATTAATCGAAGTGCAAGATCTTCCGCGCGGAGCGGACGTGTGGCAGGCCGCGCGCCTGGGAATGCGAAAGGAAACCGCGGAGCTGGCGTTGAAATATGCGCCACGGATTCCGCGAGAGCAGTTGGTTAGCGGAGTGCAGTATCTTTCGGAAGCGGATAGCCAGTTGAAATCGGGAATCGCGGCGCCGAGAGCGGTGCTGGAGTTTTTGATTGCGCGATTGACGGCGCGGCGCGCGGAGAACGCCACGACCCGCGCAGCGTTTGCGAATCGGTAGCGCCAAGAATAAAACAGGCCCGCATTCGCGGGCCTGCATTGAAGCAAATCTCAAACTAGAAAAATGATTTACGCTTTTTTCGCGTTTGCCTGAGCGGCATTCAGAGCGTTGAACGCCAGCGACAAGCGGGACTTGTAGCGATTGCCGGTATTTTCCGTGAGTACGCCCTTCGCAATCGCGTGATCGATCGACGCGAGCGTGGGACGGAACAAGTCGGTCGAAACTTTCACGTCGCCGGAGCTTACCGCTGCGCGAAAATTCCTTAAGCTGGTTCTAACTTGAGTGCGGTTGTGGCGATTCACAACTTCCCGTTCACGGTATTGCCGCGAACGCTTTAACACTGATTTCTTGCGCTTCTTAACTTTTGATCCAGCAGCCTGCGCCATTCAAATCTCCTCTTCAATGTTTCTTGATTTTAGTAAAGTATCCGACCCCTGAGGGGATGTCAAACTTCCCGCCGATATCTTCGATTTCCGCTGGCTTACTTCAGTTGGGCAAACACGACGATTCCGTTTTTCGTCGCGATGTAAACTCTGCCGCCGGCGATGGTTGGTGAAATGGAGCTGACCGTCGAAGCGAATGCGTCGCGGGAATTTGCGGCTTGTGCGGAGTTGTAAAGTTCGCGCGACAGATTCGTTGCGTCGTATGCGTGCAGAATTCCAGCAGCGTCGTCGACTAACCACAGAACTCCACCGTTTGTGACGTTCGCTGAGATTGAAATTTGCGCGCCGGCAGCGCCAACTGCGGTATTAGTCTGGCTTACCGCCGATGTTGAAAGTACCGCGTCTGTCAGTGTGAATGCTTTTAGCGGCTCGCTTGAGACGGCCTGGAATGCAGTGTTGCCAAACAACGCCAGTGCGCTCGCCACTCCGGAGGGCGACCCTGCGGATGAGATGACCTGAGAAATCGCGGCCGATTGGGCGGTCTTGTTACCGATTGCGTCGCGATTCAGAAGGTAAATTCTGCCGTCGTTACCGGCGCCCAGCACCAAATGCAAAACCATTCCGGAACTGTCCGGAAGATCTGGGAGTACGAGGGCAGAATCTGACTCGGGCACATTGATGGTAATCGGTGGCGCATGAGATCTGAAGCTCCTATTGGAAAAGCCCGTCAGCACTAGGCCGTCATCAGTAGAAAGCTTAAGGAATGCAGTTCCCGCGCTGGCAGGCGCCAAAACACCGGTCGAATCTGTGACCCGCGGGGTGGCACCCATTTGGCCGAGTGCGTATAGGTTCCCGGACGAATCCGCCGACAGTCCAGAGACCGTGAATCCCAAGGTATTCGCACCGACAGCAGGTCCCAGATAAACCGAGCCGGAAGGACTCAGACTCGCCGCGTCAAAGCCCATCACCCAACCAGAGTCTGCAGAAGCGCCGCAGTTCGGCGCAAACGCCGCGAAAACTTTTTCGTTCACCAACTGCAAGCCGGCCAAAGTTTGGTATTGCGCAGCATCGAAATTCTGTTGAGCGGAGGCTTGAATCGACGTCGGCCCGCTAAAAAGCTCTGCGCCAGTAGCAATGTCCAGCGCATGGATCCTCTGGATCACGGTTCCGGCACTGTCCTTTGTATTTGCGATTGCATAGATTGCGCCGTGAGGACCGCGAGTGCGATCGATCACCGGCGTCGCAGTAATTCCGCGCTCCTGAGGAGGGCTCGTGCAAGTGCCAGAGTCGGCGGGCTGTTCATTCGCGCCGAGCAATCCAGTTTGCCAAATTACGGCGCCGCTGGTCGCGTCAAACGCATAAACGCTGCCGTGCTCGGTAGCGGCATACAAAATATTTCGCACGTTGCCGGAGGGAAGAGTTACGCCGGAAGCGAAAAGAGGTTGCGCGTCAACTTCGCCATCGGTCATCAGCGTGCCAAGTTTTCCAAATTTTGCGGGATTCACGCTGGCAGGCGTCAGAATTGTTTCGCCCAAATGCAGGCCGGTGCGTCCGGCGTCATTGTGCTGCGTCAAAACGTCAGCAGGATTTGCATTTCCAAACGTGTTGGCACCGGCGGTCGAC
>DATBYL010000436.1:0-5105 GCA_036513735.1 Candidatus Acidiferrales bacterium | reverse complement strand
GATTCCATCCGTGGCCGCCGGTTTCTTCGCTGCGATGCAGATAGCTGGCGATTGCGACGCCGAAAACATTCACGATGGAAACTGGAATCAGGAAATGCCATCCGAGTTTCATCAGCTGATCGAATCTGTAGCGCGGGAAAGTGAAACGCAGCCACAGGAAAACGTAGAGATAAATTCCAACTTTGAACAGGAACCAGAATGCGCCGTGAACGCCGGGCATCATCGCGCCAATCATTCCCGTCTTGATGAAAACTGGAGCGGCGAGGATGGCGGCAAGTCCGAGGCACAGGAAGGCTACGGCGACCATTACCAATTTTTGAATGGGAACTGGTTGCTTCGGCGCGCGATAGAGGGAATATCCGGCGACGAGAAGCATCAGGAGCATCGGGACATAATCCAAAAAGTTGAAGGCCTTGGTGCTGGCGAAGGGGCGCAGCCAGCCGCCGAGGAAAAGTGTTGTGGCGATGGATGCGACGACGATCATGTTCGTATATTCGGCGAGGAAATAGAGCGCCCAGCGGAAGCCGCTATATTCTGTCATGTATCCGGCGACGAGTTCCGATTCCGCTTCGGGCAAGTCGAATGGTGCGCGATTTGTTTCCGCGATGCTGGCTACCAAATAAAGAAAAAATCCGATTGGCGCTACGAAAATGAACCAGACATGCTGCTCCGATTGCACGTTCACCAGTTCGGCGGTGTTTAGCGTGCCGCCGAGGATTACTCCGCTGACTACGGCCATGCCTGCGGCGGTTTCGTAGCTAACGAGTTGCGCGGCGCTACGCAGCGCGCCCAGCAAGGAATAGTGGCTGTTGGAGGCCCATCCGCCGAGCACAATTCCGAAAATTCCCATCGAGCCTATGCCGAGAATAAACAGCAGGCCGACATTTAAATTCGCGATTTGGAACACTGGGCCGAACGGAAGAGCGGCCATCGCCACCATTCCGGCGGTTACTGAAAGCAGCGGAGCGAGCCAGAAAATCCACTTGTCGGCGCTTTCGGGAATAATGTCTTCCTTCATCAGCAACTTTACGGCATCGGCGATTGGTTGCAACAGTCCGTGTGGACCGACGCGCATCGGGCCGAGGCGCGCTTGCATATCGGCCATAACTTTTCGTTCGAGCAGCACGACGTAGCCCGCCAGCAGCGGCAGGACAGCCACGATTACCAGCGCGTAAAGCAGCGGGAACAGGTGCGGCTTGAAAAAAATGTAAAGATCTTGCAACATTTCGGTTCGATTGCTCCCTATCTGTCTACTTCTTCTCTACCGATCTACTTCGCCCAGCACAATATCCAAAGTTCCGATGATCGCTACCACATCGGCCACCAAATGTCCCTTCACCATCGTGTCAAAGGCCTGCAAATTTACGAACGAGGGCGGACGAATTCTGACGCGATACGGCTGCGTCGTGCCGTCGCTAATAATGTAATAGCCCAGTTCACCTTTCGGCGCTTCAATCGCGTGATACACCTCACCCGGCGGCGGCTTCAAAACTTTTCCGATGCGCGCCATGATCGGGCCGGTGGGAATATTCTGAATTGCCTGTAAACAAATGCGCGATGATTGGCGCATTTCTTCCATGCGGACCAGATAGCGATCATAGGTGTCACCGTTCTTACCCGTCGGAATATCAAACTTGTATTGATCGTAGGCGGCGTATGGCGCGGCCTTGCGAATATCCCATTCGACGCCGCTGGCGCGAATGACCGGGCCTGTGGCGCCAATTGCGATGGCATCTTCCGCGGAAATTATGCCGATGCCTTTTGTGCGGCCAATCCAGATGCGATTTTCGGTAAGGAGCGTTTCGTACTCGTCTACCTTCGTTTCAAAATCCTTGCAGAAACGCTCGGTATCGGCTTCGAGTTCGTCGTAGGCTTCGTATTGCAATCCACCGATGCGAAATGCATGCGTGGTCAAACGCGCGCCGCAATATTTCTCGAAAATTTTCAGAATTTCTTCGCGCTCACGGAAACAATAAAACACCGGAGTGAGCGCACCGATATCCAACGCGTGCGTTCCTAGCCAGACAAGATGCGACGCGATGCGCTGAAGCTCCGTCAAGATGGTGCGGATCACGCGCGCGCGAGGCGGCGCTTCCACGCCCATCAGTTTTTCGACCGCTTCGCAGTAGCCCAGTCCATTGGAGACGGCCGCGACATAATCCATGCGATCTACATACGGAGCGAATTGTTGGTAAGTACGGTGCTCGGCGATTTTTTCAACGCCGCGATGCAAATATCCGATGATGCATTCCGAGCCGACAACTTTTTCGCCGTCCAGCTTCAATTTCACACGCAAAACTCCGTGCGTGGAAGGATGCTGCGGGCCCATATTAATGATGATTTCGTCCGCGCCGAGAACAGTGGTCTCAACGTCGACGCTGTGATCCAGCACCGGGTCCACTTCGCGGGCGTCAGTTTTTAGAAAATCGTTCATTAACTATTGTCCGCTTTCAATTCCCAAATTCTCGCGAATCCACGCGGTATCCTGCGTCAGGATGTCGTAATCCTTGCGCAGCGGAAAACCCTGCCATTCGTCCGGCAGCAAAATGCGCGTCAGATTAGGATGTCCGCTGAAAACAATTCCGAACATATCCCACACTTCGCGCTCGAGCCAGTTGGCCGTGGACCAGATGCCGGCCACGCTCGAAATCTGTTCCTTTTCGCCGACGTGAACTTTAATTCGCAGCCGCTCATTCTTCGCGAACGAATACAGATTCAGCACCACGTCAAATCGTTTTTCGCGGCGCGGCCAGTCCACGGCCGTTAAATCCGCCAGCAAATTAAATTTTTCTTGGTCCCGCGTGAAGCGGGCGATTTCTTCGTATTGCGCGGCATCCACTACCAAAATTGATTGCTTGCGATCGATCCACGCTTCGCGAATTCCTTCGCCAAAGCGCTGCTTGTAGCGCTTCACCAAATCGTTATCGAGCGGCTCTGGTTTTGGCGGAGCTTCTTTCGGCGGCGCGGTAGGCTTCGGCGGTCCCGCAGCCGCGGGAGCACCAGCGACGGGAGCGGCAGGTTTCGCGGCGGGAGGAGTTGGAGGCGCGGCACCAGCGGCGGCCGGTGGTTTCGGTGGCGCCGCAGCTGCGGGAGTCGCAGCGGGCGGCGCGGCTGGCTTCGCCGCATCGGCGGCAGGCTTATCAGCCGATTTATCGGCGGCCGCGTTTGCTGGTGGTTGCTTGTCTTCGGGCTCGTTGGGCATGTTTCCAGGGTTCAGACTAGCTGCACCGCGCAACTACTTCCAAATCTGCACACAAGTCCAGTAACTGAAATTCAGACGCTGTATTTTCTAACACACAGGACACAACAGCGCAACGAATTCTGAAAAAAATAGCCAATTAAATTTTTACTGGAAATTTGAATCCAAAGGGCAAAATCATTGGAAAAATCTAAACCCACTCAAGCGCACCCTTGCGATACAGCCACACGTATCCGGCGATCAGAATGCCCAGAAACGTGAACATGGACGCCATTGCGAACAGTGCGTAGTTAGTGCCTTCGACGGGCCGCGCATGGAAAAAGAACAGCGCCCAGGGAAACAAGAAAATTGTTTCGACGTCAAAAATCACGAATAGAATCGCCACAATATAGAAACGAACGGAATACCGAGCGCGCGCGTCGCTTTCCGCGGGAATTCCGCACTCGTACGGCTTCAACTTTGCGCCGACGGATGTTGACGTTGGCCGAATCAGGCGGAATAAAACCAGCGTCACACCCGGAACCGCGGCGGCCATCAGCGCGAAAATAAATACCGGAATATATTCTTGTGGCATTTCTTTACGCTCGTCCCCTAACGCGAAACATCCTACCACACGCGTCAAGAGGAGTGTTCGCTCGTGCGCTGCGTGGTGTATGCTGCGCAGCGGATTCGGAGGAATTATGAAATTGCTTTCCGTGCTGAACCCGAAAAACTTCCTGCGTGCTGCTGCATTCTTCGCGATGTTAATCGCACCACTCGCAGTTTGCGCCCAACAACAACAGCAACACTATCTGTATCGCACGGAGTTAATTCAGGCGGCGCCGGGAAAACTCGTCGAACTAATTGGCCTCTTCCAGCAACAAGCAATAATGGATCAACACGGCCTCGACGATCCTGCGCTCTGGATGCGACACAGCCAGGGCGATAGATGGGATTTGCTGCGCTTGGTGCCGATGCGGAGCTATGGGGATTACTACTCGAACGCTCGGGTGGAACTCCGCGATCGTCTTGCGAAATCCGCCGGACTTCTGTCTAAAATTCATGACGACATTGCCTGGGAAGAAGATATTTTGGTTTACGGGCCGCCGCTGGAAGCTCTGCGCAAAGCTTTTGCCGAAGGCGCTTTCTTCCACGTGGAAATGTTTGAGTCACTTCCGGACAAGCGCGCTGACCTTTATCGCGAGCGCGAAATGGAAAACGCATATTCCGCCGCGCTGGGCCAGCCCACAAATTTTATTTTTGTGCGCGATCAAGGGGCGGCGTTCGATATTTTCACGATTGGAGTGTTTCGGAATTTGAAGCACTACGCGGAGAGCGCAGATGTGACTCCTGAAGCACAAGCGGCCGCTGCGAAAACCGCCGGGTTCGCATCGGCCGCTGACATCGGGCCGTATTTGCGCACGCTAATTCAATTGCATCACGACACGCTGGCCGTTGCGGTGAAATAAACGGTGGGTGGATTTAGTCGTGTCTCGCGCCGCGCATCACTTCCAGGGCATGCGGCAACAAATCCGCAATCACATTCAGCGATTGCACCGCGCCTTTCGGACTGCCCGGCAAATTCACGATCAATGTATTGCCGCGCGTTCCAGCAACCGCCCGTGAAAGCGCTGCACGTGGAGTGGCCTGCCTTCCGCGCTCGCGCATCATTTCCGCCAATCCTGGCACAATTCGATCACAGACATCCACGGTAGCTTCGGGAGTAACGTCTCGCGGACCGAGGCCAGTTCCGCCCGTCGTCAAAATTAAATCCAGTGTGCCGGAATCGGCCAGTTGCTTTAGCTTTTCGGAAATTTGGGCGCGCTCATCCGGAAGAACGGCCTCGCTGACGATTTGCCATCCCAAATTAAGGCAGCGCTCGCGCATCGTCGGCCCGCCAAGATTCGGACGAGCGCCGCTGGCAGAT
>DATBYL010000435.1:0-3434 GCA_036513735.1 Candidatus Acidiferrales bacterium | reverse complement strand
CGTGACAACGTCAAATTGTTCCACGTGGAACAATTGCCCTATTGCGCAGCACATTATTGTTACCCACCGCCATAACTCCAACCGCGCGGCAAACATAGCAGGTGCCATTTCGAATTGGCACCTCAATTTTTAGAATTTTTCTAAATTCTTGCGTGTTTCACAAATGGTTTGTCTCTAGGTATCTTTCCGCTTCAATCGCCGCCATGCATCCCGACCCCGCCGCAGTAATCGCCTGACGGTAAACGTGATCCTGCACATCGCCCGCGGCAAACACGCCATCCACATTTGTGCGCGACCCATCATGCGTCACCAAATATCCGTTGGCATCCATCGTCAATTGACCCACAAATGGCTTCGTGTTCGGATCGTGTCCAATCGCCACAAATAATCCTTCGGCCGGCACAACCGTGGTCACATTCGTGTCCGTGTTGCGCACTTTCACGCCTTCCACTCCGCCCTTGGACACGTCCAGCACTTCTTCCACCGTCACCGGCGTCATAATTTCAATTTTCGGATTCGCTCGCGCCCGGTCCAACATAATTTTTGACGCCCTGAATTCATTTCGCCGGTGCATCAGCGTAATCTTGCTCGCAAATCGCGAAAGGAACGTGGCTTCTTCCATCGCCGTATCGCCGCCACCCACAACCACAATTTCTTTGCCGCGGAAAAAATATCCATCGCAAGTAGCGCACGTCGAAACGCCGTGCCCAATTAATTTCCGCTCGGATTCCACACCCAGCAATCGCGCCGAAGCACCCGACGCAACAATCAGCGCCGCGCACTCGTACGTTTCCGTTCCCGCCATCAACTTAAATGGACGCTTGCTCAAATCCACGCTCGTTATCGCGCCGGACTTAAACTCCGTCCCAAAATGTTGCGCCTGCTTGCGCATATTTTCGATCAGCTCCGGCCCCTGAATCCCTTCCGGAAATCCCGGAAAGTTTTCCACCAGAGTCGTAATCGAAAGCTGCCCGCCCGGCTCGTATCCATCCAACACCAGCGGACTCAGATTCGCCCGCCCCGCATAAATCGCCGCCGTTAGTCCCGCGCATCCACTGCCGATGATAATTACGTTACGCATCAATCTCCCCAGTAACTCGCTATTCAGTAACTCGGCCCCATTAGATTCAGCAGCCGCGCTCCGCGATACAACTCAAAAGCGCGCCAATTGTAACACCGCGCGAATGAATTTCCTTGCGCCGTCCATATCCTAAGAAACGTGTTGCGTTCTTCCGCAGCAGGTGTAATCTCCGCACCGGAGAAACCCAGCTCATGTGCTTTTCAGCAACAGCGAATTTTGTCGGCAGCGGAGTCCTCGGCACCATCGGCGTTTTCACTTTGACAAAAGTAAAGCATCGCCGCGAATTGCTTTTCGCCAGTCTGCCTGTGCTCTTCGCCGTCCATCAATTCATTGAAGGATTCGTGTGGCTCGGTTTGGACGGCAGACTCTCGCCCACGGTCACGCACGATATGGCTTCCGCCTACATGCTCTACGCCCAAGGACTTCTCCCATTTCTCTTACCTCTCAGCGTATTTTTATTTGAGCCGGACGGCGCAGGCCGCCGCCGTATGCTCCCATTTCTCGCGCTCGGCGGGGCCACCACACTTTATATTTTGTGGGCGCTCATGGCATATCCGCTCGAGGTCTACGTAAAAGGAAACAGCATCGTCTACATCAATCAAGCCACAAACAATATAACCGTCGCAATCCTCTACGTAATCGCCACCTGCGGCTCGCTATTTTTATCCAAGGTTCGCCCGATGGTAGCTTTCGGCGCCGCAAATCTCGCCATCCTCCTTTTCGTCATGGAATACAAACGCTACGCGTTCACCTCGCTCTGGTGCGCCTACGCCGCCGTCGCCAGCATAATCATCCTCGGCTATTTTTGGAAAACCACGGGGATTCGCCCGCTCGCATACTTACGTCCGCTGTTGTCCGCAGTTTTGTAGGCTCGTCGTAGCCCTCGGTTTTGTAAATCGAATTTCGTGAAGTAAGATTTGCGTCTCCGAGGTGATTGGCGCGCTCGCGGAAATATTCGGAGAAAATAAATGGACGAGCAAGAATTCGACGCGTGGCAGGGCCTACGCCCGTTCCGCACTTCGGACATGAAACAGTTCGAGCGCGTCGCCGCGCTCGCGGGGAAGTTATGGGGTGCGGGGACTGAACACATGCAGCGCCAACTGCTCGCGCCACATCCGGAAATACCCGCGGGTTTCAGCTTGGACGATTTTCGCAATCTACAGCGCCAGTCTGAAGCACTATTGGTTGCTCTCGAACGAAAACCTCCCGGGCTTCAATGGGGTTCTCTTCGATTCACGATGAACACGAAAATTCAGGTCGGCTCTCAGGCCTTCACGTACCCGGAAGCCTGCTACGAAATAGTTCGCCGTGCGATCGACTTCTTAGAACGCGGCCGCAATTCAAAATAAATTACTTCCACTCTGAAAAGGAATCTCATGAGCACCTATGTCCTAGTCCACGGAGCATGGCACGGCAGTTGGTGCTGGAAGCGCGTCCGCAAAGCGCTTCAACAACAGGGCCACGAAGTCTTCACGCCCACACTCACCGGACTCGGCGAGCGCTCGCACCTGCTCTCCCAACAAATAAATCTCGAAACACACATCACCGACGTCGTGAACCTAATTAAATGGGAGGAATTGTCAGACGTAATTCTCTGCGGACATTCCTACGGCGGCGCAGTAATCAGCGGCGCAGCCGATCGCATCGCCAATAAAATCAGCGCTCTCGTCTATCTCGACGCCTTCGTCCTCGATAACGGCCAAACGCTAAACGAAACCGTCCCCGCTCCAATGCGCGACGCTCAAATCGAAGGCGCAAAATTAGTCGGTGACGGCTGGAAAATCCCACCTATCCCCGGCGAAATTTTCCAGGTGAACGCCAAAGATCTCGCCTGGATGAACAGTCAGTGCACTCCGCAACCGCTCGCCACCTTCGAGCAACCACTGAAACTAACTGGCGAAATTTCCAAAATAAAAAACATCACCTACATCTTCGCCACCGGCTGGCCGCTAACCCCCTTCGCCCAATTCCACGAAAACGCAAAATTAAATGGCTGGCGCACCCTAACCATGAACTGCGGCCACGACGTGATGCTCGATTTGCCGGATGAACTTACACGCGAGCTAGCAACAGTATCGGAGAATGAATAGCGCATGCATTACTTAAGGCGGTATCGAAACGCAGCCAAATCGTAAGGCCGCCGCCGACGAAATGACCCTGACGAGCCTCGACTCGGCGACACGACAGTCTTGCGTTTCGGAGTCGACTTCGGTATCATATCCGAATGAGCCACAAACCTCACACGCTCGCTGAGCTAAAAGCCGACTTAGCCAAAGTCGAAGCGAAACTCAAGGAATTCAACGAGCTCGCGATGGAGCGCATCCGTCTGACGGAATTGATCAAAGCGTGGGAA
>DATBYL010000434.1:0-10101 GCA_036513735.1 Candidatus Acidiferrales bacterium | reverse complement strand
GAGATGGAATTATTCCACTTTTTCTGAGCGCGGATGTGGGTGGACCAATCGCGCGGACCGTCGAAGACGCCGCAACTGTGTTGAGCGTGGTGGCCGGATACGATCCGGAAGATCCCATCACGAAAAATTCTGACGGAAAAGTGCAAAAGGATTACAGGAAATTCTTGGATAAGAATGGATTGCGCGGCGCGCGGATTGGAGTTTTTCGCCCTTACATTGACGCAGCTACAACCGATCCACAGATAAAAGCGCTGACGGAAAAAGCAATTGCAGATTTGAAAGCGCAAGGCGCGGAAATTGTGGATCCATTTGTGATCCCGAATTTTGAAACTCTTACGCGAAATTTAGGTTGCGGAGATTTTCAGGCGGATTTGAACGCATATCTTGCAAAGCACGGACAGAATGCGCCGTACAAAAGTTTGGCGGAGATTGTGGATTCCGGATTGTATCTGCCCTACATCGATGGGCAAATGAAACGCTCCATCGCGCCGAGGCCGGCAGGCACGGACGACGCGAGCGGTCCGTGTTTGGACACCTATCATAACGAAAAGAAAATTGCGTTTCGCGACGCGATTCTGGCGGCGATGGAACGCGACAAAGTGGACGCGATTGTTTATCCCACGTGGAGCAACGCCCCGCGAAAAGTTGGAGACATGAAAACACCGGCTGGAGACAACAGCCAGGTGCTCTCGCCGCAATCTGGATTTCCAGCGATCACCGTGCCAATGGGATTTACGTACGATGTGCTTCCGGCGGGATTAACTTTCCTAGGAAAACTTTTCGATGAGCCAACGCTGATTAAATATGCGTACGCCTACGAGCAAGCGACGAAGCATCGCCATCCGCCGGAGAAATTTCCGGCGCTGAAGTAAAAGCGCCCACAAAACGAACGCGTAAACGAAATCCGCTGAATTATTTTTGGTCTTGTTTCGGCGGAGCGACGGTGTGAAGCGTATCCACATTGAATTTTTTGTAGTCGGAGAAGCGCTCCACTACGTTTACCTTCAGGCCTTTGACCAGAAGAACGCGAGCGCCAACGTGGGCTTCAGCATAAGTCGGCAACCAGACTTCGTTATTCATGAAGGCTTGCTCGAAAATAAAACTGGTTCCCTTTTGTAGATTCGCCAAGATGCCGCCACCTATTTTGAAATCGCCGACGAAATAGGCTTCGAGGCGGACAACATCGAGCGCTTTTTCGTCGATCCAGATGACGCCGGCAAGTTTATGCACGATCTCTTCGGCCATTTTGTGCGGCTTGAATTCGGGATTGGGCTCGAAATCGAAAACGAGAACATCCTGTCCGCGGAAGCGTTCGCGCCGCGGGTTCGTGAATTGAGCCGCGCGCAGGAAAGTTTCGATGTCAGGATCGTCGTCGTTCTTTTTACCCTGCTCTTCGGCTTTCGCTTCTTTGGCGTCTTTTTTGTCGTGAGCTTTTTGAACGTCTGCGATTTCTTTTTGGGCTTTCTCGTTTTCTTTCTTCTGCTCGTCGTCGGGAAGCGGCTTACCGTCTTTTTTCACGAGCGTTGAGATTTCGTCGCCATACATATAGAAAAAAGTGTATTCCTTCGCTTCTTTCTTTTTCACTTGTCCGGCGTTGTCATATTCAGTTTCTTCTTCGCTTCGCGTGCCTGCATAGTTTTCAAGAATCTTGTCGATGGCCTTTTGATTGTCGTCAATCTGCCTAAAGAGAGCCTTCAAATTCGGGAGTTGAACCTGCGATTTTCGGGGAAAATCAAATACTCTTTCGCCGACAACTGGATTCAAAACCGCGCGAGTGACGGTGATTTGAAAAACGTCGTTGCCGCGATGCAATTCAATTTCGAACGGAACCTTAATTCCGTCGACGGCGCGATAATCGTCGTAAATCATTTCCTGATTGATGCCTGCGATGACGGCGGATTCTTTGGCGATGAGGTGCGTTTGTGCGTCGAAGAAAACTTCGCGCTTCAAGCCCGCAGGTGAGGTGAGTTCGACTTGAAATGTATCGCGCCCCTGAACTTGCGAATGGCCGATGAGCGCAAAGCCGATTTTGCTTTTCTTCAAATTGTTGAAATGGAGATTGTAATAGAGCGCTGCGTCTTCCATTTGCAGGGCTTCGGGACCTAAAAGACTGGACACGCCACCGTTTGCGTCTTCATGCCACGCGGATTTCCCGTTGTAGGCTTCGATCAAATGCTGCGCTTCAAGTTTGGGTTGCGCCGCGTCGACGCTTACTCCTGATTCGACGTTCAGTTCGGAGTAGTAGCGGTTCGGAGATTTGATGTCGAAAGTATAGCTCCCGGATTTTGCGCCATCCGCCGAATTGAAAGTGCCTTCGATGGTGAGCGTGAGTATTTTGGAAAGGGCTTTCGATCCGCCCGCGGCTTTCTGACATTGATCGATGATTTTATTTGCGTCTTGCGCGCGAGACGGCGATGCAATGGCGAGCAGACAAATAATGGCAAATAAAAGAGGAATGATTCGGCGAATTGGAATTCCATTCAAATTCATTTGCTTCATTCAAACAGATACGAGCGGCGAGCCTATAGGGTTCGACGCGTACTTTTGCAGTATAACGCGGAAGGGTTATCGGCTCGCTTGCGCCGCACGGAAATAGCAGGCTTCTGGAAGTTTATGCCGGTTCAATTACGCGCGCGATGGCCTGCATCACGCGTTCAAATTGAGAAACTTCGAGTTCCATCTGTCTGCGGCCAAGTGGCGTGAGCCGGTAATACCGGGCGCGACGATTTTCGGAAGTCACACCCCACTCTGCTTTTACCCAGCCTTTTAGTAGCATGCGCTGAAGCGCGGGATAGAGCGAACCTTCTTCCACTTGCAGCACTTCATTCGAGATTCGCTCGATGGACTTCGCGATTTCGTAGCCGTGCAATTCGCCGTTGCGGGTGAGAGTGCGGAGAATCAGCATGTACAGAGTTCCCGGCGGAATTTCGTCCTTGTGCACTTTGATAGCCTCCTCATTCAAAACGCAACGCAATGATCGGGTCCACGCGCATTGCACGGCGCGCAGGCAAGTAACATGCTACGAAAGCAACAAGTGCCAGAATTAGCGGGACAATTGCGAACGTCATTGCGTCCGTAGACCTCACTTCAAAGAGCAGTGATTGTATATAACGGCCAACCGAAAACGCACCAGCCACACCGAGTATAACGCCCAGAGCGAGCAACATCATTCCGTTCCTCAAAACGAGACGCATGATGTCGCCGCGTTGAGCGCCAAGAGCGATGCGAATTCCAATTTCCTGCGTGCGTTGCGTGACCATGTAGGACATGACTCCGTAGATTCCGACGGCCGCGAGTAGCAGCGCCAAACCCGCGAAGGAACTGAGCAGCACGACGGACAGCCGCCGCGGCGCTTGCGCATCATCCACGTATTCATTCAAGCTTCGCACTCTGGAAAGCGGGATGTTCGAGTCGAGAGAATTTATTGCTGCGCGAGCCGCAGCCAAGAAGTCCTTGGCGCTGCCCGCCGTGTGAACGACGAGATACCCGCCCGGCTGGATGCGCTGAGTGAAAGGAAGATACGTTTCTTCTTCCGACGGCTCATCTACGGCGGTGACGACGTGCGATACCAGCCCGACGACGGTTCGCCACTTCGGCGCATGGGTAGCGTCGACAACTGTGGCCGTGTTGAGCCGTTTGCCAATTGGATTTTCGCCGGGCCACGCTCTCTGCGCCATCATCGTATCGATGATGCAGACGAGAGGAGAATTTGCGTCGTCTGCGCTGGTGAAATAACGGCCACGGATCAAATGAACACCTGATGCCTTTAGAGCGTCCGGAGTGATAGAAGTAACGTCAGTGCTCGGCCAATCGCCTTGCGGCGGAATTGGGCGGCCTTCGATGATGTAGCCGCTCGAGTTTCCGCCGAGGAACGGACTCTCGAGTCCAGCAGACTGGACGCCCGGCGCCGCGGAAATTTTATCGACGATCTGCTGGACGAATTGCAATTGTTTGGCCTGATCCGTGTAGCGCGAGTTTGGCAGCGAGAATCGAGTGGTGTAAACGCCGGCTGGATCAAATCCGGGATCCGCCCGCAGCACGCGATAGAGACTTTTCAGCAGAAGACCCGCACCAACGAGCAGAATGACCGACACAGCCACTTCCGCAACGACAAGTGCGGCGCGAACGGATTTACGGCCTGCACCCGATGTGCCACCGCGTGAGCCTTCTTTGATCGCGTCGTGAACTGTTGTCGTGCGGACTTGCCACGCGGGGAAAAGGCCGAAAAACAGTCCGGTGAAAACAGAAATCGCTAGGGTGTAAAGGATGATGTGCGAATCGACTGTAACGGTGTCCACGCGGGGAATGTTTGCGGGCGCTGCTTTAGCCACCGCGGTCGTAGCCAGATAAGCAATTCCCAAACCGATGGCTCCGCCGACGAGCGCAAGCAACAAACTTTCCGCAAGAAGTTGGCGCACGAGCCGCGAACGATTCGCACCGAGCGCAGTACGAATCGCCATTTCGCGGTGACGCTGCGTCGCGCGGGCAAGCATCAGATTGGCGACATTGGCGCAGGCGATCAGCAGGACAAAACATACAGCAGCGAGAAGAACCCACATCGAAGTGGAAATACTTTTGCCGACGACGGCCGCCAGAAGAGGCTGCATCGCGACGAAATGATCGCGATTTGTGTCGGGATATTGTTTCGCGAGGCGATCGGCGACATTCTTCATATCGGCGACCGCCTGCGTCAGAGTCACTCCCGGCTTGATCCGCGCAATTGCGAAGATCCCGGGGTGATCGTCACGGTGCTGTTCGCCTCCGAGAACATCTTCCAATCGCCAGAGAGAAGTGAAGAGTTGAAAGCGCCGCCAAGTGCCATGAAATTCGCTGCTGGGCAGCACTCCGACGATGGAATATAACTGGCCATCCAACTCGAGCGTCTTGCCGACGACGTTTGGGTCGCGTGCAAATCTCTGCGCCCAAAAACTGTCACTCAGAATCACGACGGGCGGAGCGCCAACTTTGTCGTCGTCGGCTGTGAGCGCGCGGCCAAGAATTGGCTGGACGCGAAGCGTCGGAACAAGGGACGCAGTAATCTGGCGCACTTGCACGTTTTCCGCGTCGCCCAGGCCGGTCAGAATCATACTGTTGGAGCGATACGGCGCGATGATGTCGAATACTTTATTCATCGCGCGCCAATCGTTGAAATTGGACATCGAGATGGACATGCCGGGGACTTGGGGAGAATCCTCCGACATGAAAACGAGCTGGTCCGGCTGTTTATAAGGAAGCGGGCGGAGCAACACCGCATCGACCACGCTGAAAATCGCGGTGTTTGCGCCGATGCCAAGCGCGAGCGTCAATACCGCCACGCTGGTGAACCCGGGATTCTTGACGAGCAAACGCAGCCCGTAGCGGACATCCTGCCAAAAATCCTGCAGCCAGTTCCATCCCCACATATCCTGTCCTCGCTCTCTTAACTGCAATGTATTTCCAAAGCGGCGCTGCGCGGCGCAGCGGGCGTCTTCAGACGAAAGGCCGGATTGCTGTTGCTCGCGCTGACGCAGGTCGAGGTGAAGGCGCATTTCTTCATCCAGGTCGCGGCGGAGTTGTTCGCGCGAAAAAAGCATTCGCGAGCGGCGGCCAAATTCAGTCAGCGCCTCGCCGAGCTTCGTGATGAGCCGTTTCATTTCGCCAAGCGGCCTCTGACATAGTTAGACTATGTCAGCATGAGTTTTGTCACTAAGAATTTTCAAAATAATGTACGAAAGCGTCTTGGCCCCGGCAGACCGCCGGCTGAGCTGACATTGGACGCTCCGAACTGCGATAGAATGACGGCTCTTGCAAGGCGGGTGGGACGAGTTGATCGGGAGGACGAAGTGATTCACCGGCAAGTTTTTCACAATGACAGGCTGCTGCCCATTGAGCAGGTGCGGCTTTCGCCGGGACAGGCGGGTCTGCTTTCGGGCTGGGGACTATTTACGACGTTGCGGGTTTGGGATGGCGAACTTTTTGCATTTGAACGGCACTGGGCGCGTTTGGAACGCGATGCGAAACGGACGCGAGTTCCCTTTCCGTTCGACGCGGAAAAAGTGCGCGGGCAGCTTCACGAAGTTTTACGCGCGAATAACGTGATCGAAGGCACGGCGAGAATTTATGTTGTCTATAACAAGACGGGATTTTGGCAGAGTGAAGAGCAAATGCCGCAAGTGGATCTGATTCTTTATTCGGCGGGATTGCCGAGCTATCGCGAGCCGGTGCGATTGGGATTGCGCGAACATGGAAGGCATGCGGCTTCTCCGCTGGCCGGAGTGAAAGTAACTTCGTGGCTGAATAATGTTTGGAATCTGGCGGAAGCTCAGCAGGGCGGATGGGATGAAGTTGTTTTGCTGAATGAGCGTGGCGAAGTGGCGGAATGTACGGCGGCGAATATTTTTTGCGTGCGCGGTGGAAATGTGGTGACTCCACCGCTGAGTTCGGGATGTTTGGAGGGAGTGACGCGCGATACGCTTTTGCATATTGCGCACGCTTCGGGAATTTCCGCGAGCGAGCGCACTTTGACGCCGGAAGATCTGTATGGCGCGGAGGAAGTTTTTATTTCGTCGACAAACCGGAATTTGCTGGGCGTCGGCGAAATTGCGGGGCATAAATTTGCCGGTGCGCCGGGGCCAATCACTTTGAAACTGGAAAAGGCGCTGGCGGAGTTTGTGGCGGAATATGTGGCGAAGAGAAAGGCGGCACGAGGTTAGTTCGCGTTGAAGTTGAACCATTTGACCAAATACTTTGACTCAGATTCTTCTCCTCTATAACATGCGCGGCGAGGATTTCTTTCCCTACACTTCATGATCGGCGAAACAATTTCGCATTATCGCATCACCGAAAAACTTGGCGGTGGTGGAATGGGCGTGGTGTACAAGGCTGAGGACACGCGCCTGCATCGTTTTGTTGCGTTGAAATTTTTGCCCGATGCGGTTTCACAAGATCCGCAGGCGCTGGCGCGATTTGAACGTGAAGCGCAAGCGGCGTCCGCGCTAAATCATCCCAACATTTGCACGATTTACGACATTGGCAGTGAAGGCGGACGCGCGTTCATCGCGATGGAGTACCTGGACGGGTCGACGCTGAAGCACATTATCAACGGCCGTCCGATGGATACGGATAATTTGCTGGGACTTTCGATTGAAATTGCAGACGCGCTGGACGCGGCGCACACGCAGGGGATCGTACACCGGGATATTAAACCCGCGAATATTTTTGTGACCAAGCGCGGGCACGCAAAAATTTTGGATTTCGGGCTTGCGAAAGTTGTTGCGCGAGATTCGGGCGCGGCGAATGCGACGTTGACGGCCGCTACGCAGGCGACGATTGATGCGGATGCGGAGCATTTGACGAGTCCCGGTTCGACGCTGGGAACTGTGGCGTACATGTCACCGGAGCAAGCGCGCGGGAAAGAGCTGGACGCGCGGACGGATTTATTTTCATTTGGCGCGGTGCTTTATGAAATGGCCACCGGTCTGCTGCCATTCCGCGGAGAAACTTCGGCGCTGATTTTTCATGCAATTTTGAGCGGCGCACCGATTGCTCCGGTGCGAGTAAATCCGGATGTGCCGCCGGAGCTGGAAAGAATCATTAATAAGGCGCTGGAGAAGGATCGCGAGGTGCGTTACCAATCCGCGGCGGATATGCGCGCGGATTTGAAGCGGTTGAAGCGCGAAACAGATACGGGAAAGTCGAGCATCGCAAGTTCCGCGGACGAGGCCGGGCTAACGAGCGCTGGCGTGATGCAACCGCAGCCGGCATTGAACGCCGCGCAAACTTCTGCAATGGCATCCGCGCAAGTTTCGGCGCGCTCAGGATTTTCCGCGTCGTCTGGAACGGTTGCGCCGGTAAAGAGCGGGCGGAAGTTTGTGATTAATGGCGCGGCGGTAGCGGTGCTGGTGATTATTTTGGTGGGCGGAATATTTATTTCGCGGTCGCACGCAAATAAATTGACGGAAAAAGATTCGATCGTGCTGGCGGATTTTACAAATACGACGGGCGACGCGGTATTCGATGGAACGCTGAAGACGGCGCTGCAGGTGAGCCTGGCACAATCTCCATTTTTAAGTTTGGTTCCGGAGAGCACAGTCCAGTCCACGCTGAAGTTGATGGGCAAGCCACCGGATACGCGCATTACACCGGAAATCGCGCGGGAGATTTGCGAGCGCGAAGGTGTGAAGGCGATGGTGCACGGTTCGATTGCGAGTCTGGGAAATGCGTATGTGGTTTCGCTGGAAGCGGTGAACGGCGCAAATGGAAATGTGATTGGCCAGGAACAGGTTCAGGCGGCCAGTAAAGAAAAAGTGTTGGATGCGCTTGGACAGGCGAGCACGAACTTGCGCGGGAAGCTGGGGGAATCGCTGGCGTCAATTCAGAAATTTGATGCGCCGCTTCAGGAAGCTACTACGTCTTCGCTGGAAGCGCTGAAGTTGAGCACCGAAGCGGCACGTCGAAACAATACCGGCGACGCTCTCGGAGCGACGGGGCTGAGCAAGCGCGCGATTGAGTTGGATCCGAACTTCGCGATGGCATATCGAGGACTGGCCGTGGAGTATGAGAATCTCGGCCAGAACGAAATGGCGCTGCAATTCATGCGCAAAGCATATGAATTGAAAGACCGCGCGAGCGAGCGGGAGAGGTTCGCGATTCAGAGCGATTATTATTGGTACGGAAATCAGATTGATAAGGCGATCGAGAGCTACAACGCCTACGCACAGGCCTACCCCAGAGACGATCGGCCCCGCATCAATTTGGGAGTGGTGTATCTGGTGATCGGAGAATGGGACAAGGCGATTCAGTATGGATTAGAGGGAAAGGGACTGGCTCCGGGATCATTCAACGGGTACTCCATCGCGGCTGACGCCTACGCCTCTTTGAACCGGTTGGATGACGCGAAGGCGATTCTGCGGGAGGGAGAGCAACGCAAAATAGGCGGAGCGGTACTTCAGGAAGCTCTTGGAATTATCGCAATCGCACAAGGAGACAACGCGACGCAACTAAAAGAAGATGAACTGTTGAGCGCAAGTCCGGAGGGCGCGTACTACCTGAGCGTGCGGGACGCCGGCATCGACGCCGCGCACGGCGAACTGCGCCGGAGTTTTACGCTGAACAAACAAGCTGAAGAGCAAGCGCAGAAGTTGGGTTTGACCGATGGCGTTGTGAATTCCATGTTGAACGAAGCGTTGTGGAAGGCGATGGTTCAGAACAGCCGCGACGCAAGCGGTGAGGCCGATGCGGTTCTAAAACTTTCCCAGACACCGACCACGCTGACAGTTGCGGCCGATATTTATGCGCGGACGGGCGATGAAGCGAAAGCGGAAAAGCTGTTTGCGCAGGCGGTCGGCGAAAGAACCGAGGACCAGTTAATTCAATTGGTATATGGGCCGGTGATTCAAGCGGTGATTGCGACGAATCATCACGACGCTGAGAAGGCCGTGGAGTTAATGAAACCCGGACAACGATTTGCGGGTGGCAATACCGAATTCATGTACACGCGGGCGAGCGCGCTTTTGATGGCTGGTCAGAGCGCAGAAGCTGCGCAACTATTTCAGCGCGTGATTAGTTTGAAGAGCGCACTTCCGCAGGACTTCTTCGTCGGCTTGTCACAGCTCGGACTGGCGCGAGCTTATGCGGCTCAGGGAGATAAGGCGAAGGCGCGCACGGCGTATCAGGATTTTCTTGGCGCGTGGAAAAACGCGGATGCGGATTTGCCTTTGCTGAAACAGGCGCAGGCGGAGTATGCGAAGTTGCAATGAGTTTTCTTTGACGCGCGGCGCGAAGCTTGCGGTCATGATGCGAGACATTCGGCGGGTCTGCTGCATCCAAGAAATCGCAACGCAAATCCGGCCGAATGCGTCTATTATGTGGGAACCCAACCTGGGGCTGGCCCGGCTCTGGCTAACGGCTGGGCATTCGGCTCTAGTTTCATGCATGAATTGAAAACTGAGGAGACTCCAAAATGAAGAAGACAACACTGTGGCTCGCGGCGGTTTGCGCCTGCGCGCTACTGATTTCGGTTGTGGCCGTAAGCGCCATACCGCAGGCTCCGGCGAATGTTTCGGGAACATGGACAATCACGATGGCGCCCATGGCTCCTCCGGCGGGCGGCGGTGGCGGTGG
>DATBYL010000433.1:0-3509 GCA_036513735.1 Candidatus Acidiferrales bacterium | reverse complement strand
TGTTCTGCGGAGGGAGAACGTCAGCAATCGAAGGGGCCGGCGGTGCAGAAACAGACACGGAGTCCTTCACTGGCATTATTTCGTGGGCAGGCTCGATCTTCTTTATTGGCTTGGCCGGTTCGGGCGCGGTCCGGTAAGCAGCGGCGATTGCCGCGTTCAGTTCTTGCGTTGAATCGGGCGTCAACGGCGTGATTGGGGAGGAAATAATTGGCGCAGCGACAAATGGTTTTGATTCGATTGGCGCGGCAACCGCCGGAGTTGGCGCAGGCGATTCAGGCTCGAACAATTCAGAAACGAGCGATTCAGTTGCAGGTGATTCAGATACACGCGCAGGCGGAGTCGCAGGCGTTGGAACGGGCGCTGGTTTTGAAATTACTGGCGCGACAGGAGCAACAGGTTTCGGCGCGGCGGCCGGTGGCTGAAAGAATGCTGGTTTTGAAGCTGAAGGCTCGACGCGAGTTTGGCGCGGCTGCGGCGCTACCGGCGCTGGTTCGGCCGGAGAAGAAGAAGCGGCTGGGAATGTGATTCCCCAGAATCCAGGCGCGGCCTGGAAAAACTCGACCTCGACGTAACCCTTCGCGCTGGCATTTGTTTTTGAGCTGACCACGCGGCAGGCAACTTCCTGTTTAACGCGCGGATTTTTCAGAATGAGAATTTGGCCTTCGGAGACAGATTCCGTTAGACGCAAGACGGCGCCGGACGGAAATACGATCATGGTGCGAGTTTCTTCGAGGAAAGGTTTCGCGGCCTGATTATTGTTCAAGCTTCCGGAAGAGCTCCGTGAGCCGTGCACGGTGACAGGAATCTCAATACAGACGGATTGCTGCCGCGGAGATTCGCCGGGGCGGCGCGTTGGAGATGAGTTCAGGTCGGTTGTGTCAATTGTTTGAGTGCTCATGGTCTTTCTTTCCCGTCACTTCCCAAGCGCACGGCGAGAAAATTGTTTGGTGGAAAGCCGACACATTCGGCGAAGGTTCCACGCACCACTATCATCAAGCCGCAGTCAAACCTTAGCTATAGTACGGAAGTACTTGCGCTGCACATTGTTCTGGGGGCTGGGGGAGGGAGTGTACATTGAACCGAACGGAAGAAGCAAGAATAATCTCGCGGGATCAAGTGATGCAGTGCGACATATCTCCTTATTATTCAGGGACATAGAGGGAGCTTGGTGGAAGTGACCCACTATGAAACGCTCACAATTTGGAGTTCGATTTTGTACATGCCTCGGCGGAACTTTGATGTAAACTCTTAGGGCATCTCGGGTGAAGCTTTATCGAATTGCGGTCCTCATGGTGTCCTGCGAATGATCCAACTTGTTGACGTTTCAAAGAATTACGGAACGGCCGAAGTAGTCCATGCACTGAAGCACATGAATTTAAACATCGAACGCGGCGAGCGCGTCGCGTTGATGGGACCTTCCGGCTCGGGAAAATCCACATTCCTAAATTTAGTTTGCGGATTGGACGAGCCTTCGACGGGGTCGATCAAGATTGATGGGATCGAGCTTTCGTCGCTGGGCGATGACGCGCGGACGAGGGCGCGTCGCGAAAAGATTGGAATGATATTTCAGACGTTTAATTTATTGCCGACGCTGACGGCGATTGAGAATGTGTCGCTGCCGCTGCGATTGCAGGGATTGAGCCGGCGGGAGACGGAAGATCGCGCAAGGAAAATATTGGAACGAGTGGGATTAGGGAAGAGGGAAACGCACCGGCCGGATGAGTTGTCTGGTGGGGAGCGTCAACGAGTGGCGATTGCGAGGGCGCTGGTATTTCGTCCGCCGCTGCTGCTTGCGGACGAGCCGACGGGAAATCTGGATACAGTGACGGGCGAGGAAATTCTGGATTTGCTGGAAGTGTTGCATCGCGAATTCAACAGCACACTTCTGCTGGTGACGCACAACGAATATGCGGCGAAACGGTGCGATCGAATTCTGACGATACGAGATGGCGCAATTATCGGGGAAGAGTTTGTTCAGCACGCCCAGAGCGGTACTGATTGATGCTGGGAGCGCTTTGGTTCATTACGTTTAGACAATGGCACTCGCACAGGTTGCGAGTTTTTCTTACAGTATTGGGAATTGCGCTGGGAGTTTCTGTATTTTTCGCGATTCGGACGACGAACGCGACACTGCTGGATTCACTGAAGCTCACCGTTGAAAAATTAGCCGGCAAAGCCACGCTGCAAGTTACGTCCGGAGAATCCGGATTCCCCGAAGAAATTCTGGATAAAGTGCGGGCTATACCCGGCGTGAAAATTGCCGAACCAGTGATTGAAGTTGTGGCGCACACGCAGTTTGAAGATTCAGGAACACTTTTAATTTTGGGCGTGGATACGGCGAGCGATCAGAAATTGCGGGATTATCAGTTTGACCGGTCGAAAACGGATGTGGTTGATCCGCTGGTGTTTGTTGCGCAGCCGGATTCGATTTTGATTTCGCGGGCGTTTGGGGACAAGCATGGGTTGAAGGTCGGGGATAAATTTCCATTGTTCACGTCACGCGGACGAAAAGAATTTACGGTGCGGGGAACATTTAAGCCGGAAGGAATTGGCCAAGTATTCGGCGGAAATATCGCGGTGATGGATATTTATTCGGCGCAATTTGTTTTTGACCGCGGACACAATTTTGACCGCATCGACGTGATGAATGATCCGGCGCAAACGGTTGAGGCCGTTCAACAGCGGCTGCGCGAAGCGTTGCCGGCGGGAATTGACGTGGCGCAGCCGGAGACCCGCGGACAGGGATTGGAAAATACTGTCGCGGCGATGCGCGAAGGCATGTTGGTGACGAGTTTTGTGGCGCTGCTGGTGGGACTCTACATTATTTTTAATTCGTTTTTGATTAATGTGAATCAGCGATGGAAGGAAATTGGAGTCTTGCGGGCGATTGGATTGGAACGTCGCAACGTGACGCTGATGTTTTTGGGCGAAGCGCTGGTGATGGGAATCCTTGGATCAATCGTGGGAATTGTGGGCGGATATTATTTGGCGTCGGCGGCCAGCGGATTGATGGGATCGGCGGTGGCGTCGGTATATGGATTGGTGTCGACACCGGAGCGCGCGATTTTCAGTTGGAATTATGCGATTACTTCGGTGGTGCTGGGCGTGGCGGCGTCACTGATTGGAGCGTGGTTTCCGGCGCATGCGGCGGCGCAACTGGATCCGACCATGGCACTGCACAATATTGAAAGTCGCAAAAGAGAAGCGGTGTTGGGTTGGATTCGGATGGCCGCCGGAGTTTTGCTGATCGCGTTGGGACTTGCGCTGATTCGATGGACGCCTTCGACAGTTGGAATAAAAATTCAATTTGTTTTTGCGGGATTGATGCTGGCCGGACTTACAGTGCTGCTGCCGAAATTTGTGCAGTGGACGGCGCAGGCGCTGCGTCCGATGATGAGCCACTTTGGGGGATCGGAAGGCGCGCTGGCGGTGGACGCGATGATTCAGGCTCCGCGGAGAAGTTCGGCGACGGTGGGCGCGTTGATGATTGGATTGATGTTCGTGTTTTC
>DATBYL010000432.1:0-2811 GCA_036513735.1 Candidatus Acidiferrales bacterium | reverse complement strand
CAGTAAAAGTGGTGCCGAGGGGCAGAGTTGAACTGCCTACGCCGGCCTTTTCAGGGCCGCGCTCTACCGGTGAGCTACCCCGGCACCGGAACAAACATTGTAAGCGAAACCGCGCGTGGGGCAAAGCGAAACGCGCAGGTTTCTGAAAAATAGTTGCGCTGATTTTCCTGCCTGCAGTGGAAACCTTAATATGTTAGGGTGATTTCGGGGATTGGCAGCAAATCCGCCGGATTATCGCCTTCCATGCCCGCCGTACGATTTGGAAGCTCCGGGAAAAACTGAGAGGTTTTCCAATGAAGCGTCTGATTCTTGTTGCGCTGTGCGCGGTTACTTTTGGATTTGGTGCATCGGCGCAAAGATTGCCGACGAACGTGATTCCGGACAGTTACGATCTATCGTTCACGCCGAATCTTGAGAAGGCGACGTTCAGTGGAGAAGAGACGATTCATGTGCGGCTACTGAAGCCTGCGACGACGATCACGCTGAACGCAGCGGAGATTGAATTTCAAGAAGTGAAAATCACGGCGGGAAGTTTTCACCTGGTAGTTCCAGTGACATTGGATGAGAAGTCGGATCAGGCCACATTTAATGTGCCGGTGGAACTACCGGCGCGCGATTATTTTATTCACATCAAATACACAGGAATATTAAACGGCCAGCTGCGTGGATTTTATTTGAGCGAGACGCCGAAGCGGCGCTACGCGGTGACGCAATTTGAGTCGACGGACGCGCGGCGGGCGTTTCCGTGCTTTGACGAGCCTGCGTACAAGGCCGTCTACAACATTAAATTGGTTATCGATAAGGGCGATACGGCGATCTCAAATGGAAAAATTACTTCGGATGTGGTGGGACCGGGCGATGGAAAACACACCCTGACGTTTTCTCCTTCGCCAAAAATGTCGACGTATCTTGTGGCGATGATGATTGGCGATTTTGTGTGCAAGGCGGGCGCGGCGGACGGAATTCCGATCCGCGTTTGCACCGTGCCGGGAAAAGAAAATCTGGACGGCTGGGCGCTGACTTCCGCTGAAAACATTTTGAAATTCTATGATACGTACTACTACACGAAATATCCATTCCAGAAGCTCGACATTATTGCGTTTCCGGATTTCGCGGCGGGGGCGATGGAAAATGTGGCGGCGATTACGTATCGCGAAACGGATCTTTTCGTAGACGAGAAGACTTCGCCGCTGGATGTGCGGGAAAATGTGACGTCCGTGCTGGCACACGAAATGGCGCATCAGTGGTTTGGCGATTTTGTGACTATGAAATGGTGGGACGACATTTGGCTGAACGAAGGATTTGCCACGTGGATGGCTTGGAAGCCGATGGAGGCGTGGAAACCGGAGTGGCACAATTCGCAAAGCGAGATTCAAGAGACGGACGGGGCGCTGACCACGGATTCGATTTCGTCCATCCGGCCGATACGATCGAATGCGAATACGCCCGCGGAAATTGACGCGCTGTTTGATGGAATTGCGTATGAGAAAGCGGCGTCGGTGCTGCGGATGGTGGAGGCGTATGTTGGCAAGGATTTATATCGCAAGGGAGTGAACGAATATTTGCAGTTGCACCAGTATGGGAATGCGACGGCGGAAGATTTCTGGAATGCGATGACGCGGGCGACTGGAAAACCCGTCGATAAAATCATGAAGAGTTTTATTGACCAGCCGGGCGCGCCGGTGATTACGGTGCGGTCGACGTGCAGTGGTGGAGTGACGAAGGTTTCGCTGACGCAAGGGCGGTTTTATGCGGGTCGTGGGGTGGTGGTTTCGGCAGGTCAACCAGCGCTGGACCTATGGCAGATTCCGGTTGCGTTGCGCGCGGCGGGATCCAAGGCCAGCGTTTACAAAATACTTAGCGATCGAGAGCAGACGTTTGACATGCCCGGCTGCGCACCGTGGGTTTTTGCGAATGCCGGCGGACGCGGATATTACCGCGCGGAATATGGCGTCGATGCGTTCGAAAAAATCAGCGCGGAAATGGAAACGAGTTTTAGTCCCGAGGAGCGAATTCATTTTCTGGGCGATGCGTGGGCCATGGTGCGCGCGGGGCGATTGAGTGTTGGGGATTATCTGAACGCGGTGCAAAATTTTCAGAATGACAGAAATCGCGCGGTGATTGACGAGGCGATGGGCGTGATTCCGCGAATTTACGACGCGATTGCAACGCCGGCGGATCGGCCGGCATTTGAGGCGTGGGTGCGGAAATTTTTGGGGCCGATTGCGAGCGACTTGGAGAAAGAGAATCCTTCGCGGCCGGAGTGGTCGGAGATTCCTCCAACTGGAACTCAGATTCCTCCGATGCCCGGAATGCCGGTACCGACCACCGCCGCCGAACGGGCGGCGTTACGCACTGACGTTCTAAATATGCTCACGGCGTACGGAGATGATCCGGCCTTGTTAGCGAAATCGTTCGATACGGTCGAATCGTACATGAAGGACCCAACTTCTGTGGATACCGAAAGGGCGCGGGCTGCGTTGCGAATTGTGGCGCAAAAGGGCGATACGGCGCTATACGACCGGTACATGGAGCATTTGAAAGCGGCGAAAACTCCGGAGGAATATTATTCGTATTTCTTCGCGCTGAGCGCGTTTCGCGATCCGGCGTTGACGAAGCGCACGTTTGAATTTGTGCTGAGTCCGGCTGTACGGAATCAGGACATGGGATTGATTAATGGTTTGTTTGGAGATGATGCGATGCAGGCGGTTGCGTGGGATTTGCTGAAACTTCATTTTGCGGAATTAAAGGCGAAAGAGGGCGCACAGATTGGCGGCGCGGGACTGGCGTCGGTTGCTGGGCAATTCTGCG
>DATBYL010000431.1:0-6149 GCA_036513735.1 Candidatus Acidiferrales bacterium | reverse complement strand
GATGAAATGCGCGCTGTTTCGATGGCATGCGCCGCTGCGGGGCTCGGCTTGCTTCCGGCGGCATTGTCATCTGGAATTGGCGTGCAGGCGCAGCAGCCCCTCGCGCGCGTCGTTGTTGGCGGAATGGTTACGTCCGTATTTGCGATCCTACTTTTGCTGCCGGTGATGACTTCGTTTTTCCTCGGACGACAAGTAAAGTCTGAAGAGTAGCCGCCGCTTCACTTATCGCGGATTCGCCTATATGATTGCGCACTTCCAATGCCCGTCTCTGTCACCAACTCGAAAGTTATTTATCAAGCGCTGAAGGCGTGCGACGTCCGCATTGTTTCCGCGCTGCCGGAAACCTGGCTCGTACATTTGATCCGCATGGCGGAAGAAGATCCGGAAATGAAATTGGTGAGGCTGGCCAAGGAAGAAGAAGGCGTGGGCATTTCCGCTGGTGCTCATCTGGCCGGAGTGAAATCCGCGATGCTCATGCAGAATCACGGATTCCTCGCGTCGATTAATGGAATAGTTTCCTTCGCGCAACTTTACAAAATTCCGTTGCTGATGCTCATCAGCCATCGCGGCACTCATGGCGAACGTGATCCGTGGCAGACAGAAGGCGGGCGCGTAACGGAATCCGTTTTGCGCGCGCTGAACATTCCCGTCGAGCGGCTCGATGACCCCGCAACCGTTGCGAGAAAAATTCAGTGGGCGCAGCATCTTGCCGAAAGCAGCCTGCATCCCGTGGCGCTGCTGCTGATGCGCGAATTGATGTGGGAGGAATAATGCAGCGCCTGGAATGCTTGCGTGCAATTTACGAGGAATTGGAATCGTGCATCGTCGTCACGATCATGGGCGCCGCTGCAGCGGAGTTGCAATCGCTCGGTCATCGGCCAAATTTCTTTTATTTGCAGCACGCTATGGGATTGGCTTCATCCACCGGACTCGGTCTAGCACTGAGTGTGCCGAGCCAAAAAGTCATCGTCATCGATGGCGATGGTTCGTTACTAATGAATCTTGGCACGCTTTCCACTCTCGCGCGATATCGTCCAACGAATTTGGTTGAATTAGTTTTCGATAATGAAAGTCTGCTCTCCGTTGGCGGATTTCCAACCGCAACTTCCACCGGCACAAATCTCGCAGAAATTTCTCGCGCTTCAGGAATTCCGCGCAGTAGCACGGTGCGAACCATCGCTGAATTCAGCGCCGCATTTTCTGATGCCATGCGCGCCGCCGAACTGGCAACTATCGTCGCAAAAGTGGAAGCGATCGGGCCAACGCGTTACGTCACAGATCTGGCGTTGCTCGAAAATCGTTTCCAATTTAGCCGATACGTGCGTGGACTTCGCAGCGCTCAATAAAATTACGCGCATCCCAATAAATAAGGTGAATCCATGTCCGAAATTCTTTCACAACTAATTTCAGAACTCGCCGCAGGCCGTCTCCGTATCGTGGATTTGACGCAACCGCTTTCCGCGGAAACTCCGCTGCTTCCGTTGCCGGCGCAATGGAACAATACTCCGCCATTTAATTTGAAAGAACTTTCGCGCTACGACGACCGCGGCCCCGCCTGGTATTGGAACGCGTTTGAGACCGGCGAGCACACCGGCACGCACTTCGACGCGCCCGTACATTGGATTAGCGGCAAGGATTTGCCGAACAATACCGTCGACCGCATTCCGCCTGCGCAATTCGTTGGGCCAGCATGTGTGGTTGACGTGACTCAAAATGTCGCGCGCAATCCAGATTTCTTAGTCACGCCGGATTTGCTGCGCGAATGGGAAAAAACCAACGGCAAAATTCCGCCGGCATCGTGGTTGCTGCTGCGCACAGGATGGTCAAAGCGCACGAACGCGGCCGAGTACATTAATGTTAAGGAAGACGGCCCGCACACTCCCGGCTGGGATCCTGAAGCATCGGAATTTCTTGCACGCGAACGCGACGTGCTCGGCGTGGGCGTGGAAACAGTTGGCACCGACGCAGGCCAGGCCGCGCGAATGCAGCCGCCATTTCCGAATCACTTCATCATGCACGGCAGCGGAAAATTTGGATTGGCGGGCTTGTGCAATCTGGATCAATTGCCTGCGACGGGAGCAGTTGTAATTGCCGCGCCGCTGAAAATTGTAGGCGGCTCGGGAAGTCCGCTACGAGTAATTGCGATTACGACTTAACCTGCTGCGACGCCAGGCAAAGCGCGGCGGCGCCGGCAATTCCGGAATCCGCAACATAACGCGCAAGGACAATCGGAATCTCCGCTCCGCGCTTGATGATGATCCACGCCGGAAGTTTCGCCCGAATATAATCGAACCATTCGCTCGCGAGCTGGCCGATGCCGCCGCCGATCACAATCACGTCCGGTTCCAGCAAATCAATAATGTTGCCTAGCCACACGACTAAATAATCCATCGTCTCAACAAGAATTTCTCTCGCCAGTGGATCTCCAGCGCGCCACAGAATCGCCACTTGCTCGGCCTGAATTTTTTCCAGTTTATCCAGACCGGCTGTCAGCAGCGGCGCTCCGCGCTTTGGATCCGCCGCAACTTTTGCGCGCGCGCGAATTGCAATTGCCGGACCCGACGCCAGCGCTTCGATACATCCATGCTTTCCGCATCCACATTTCGGGCCGCGCCAATCAATCGTTACGTGCCCGCCTTCCGTGGCAGATCCCGTGCGTCCGTTGTAAATGAGGCCGTCGATCACAAGGCCGGTTCCAATGCCAGTTCCAAGCGTCGCGTAAAAAACAGTTTTGTATCCGCTGCCCGCACCCCAAATGGACTCCGCAAGCGCAGCGGCATTCGCGTCATTTTCCACCAGCGCGGGCACGCCAAATTCCGCGGTTACTCGCGCGGCCAGCGGAAAATTGCGCCAGCAGGGAAGATTCGGAGGATTAATCACCACGCCTGTTCGTGGATCGAGCGGCCCCGGCGAACATATTCCCACGCCGCCTAACTTAAATCCAGGACGCGCGGATTGTCCTTGCCGCATCGCGTCGCGCATCGCCGTCAGCACCGACGCAAGACCTTCCTCCGCCGTGCCGTTTGCGTTCATCGGCGTACGCGATTTGCAAATGATTGTTCCGGAAGCGTCCACCAATCCCGCTGCCACTTTTGTGCCGCCGATATCCACTCCAAGAAATAAAACTTCACTTCCGGTCATTTCCATCTCCGACGATTGGTCTTAATTAGTTTCGCTTGCTACTGCACTTGTTGCCCGGCAAACGTCAGCACCACAACCGCGAGAATTAAAACGGCCAATCCGCCCAACTGGATTCGCAGTGGAGTCTGCCCGGTATTTTTCCATTCACCGGTGCGAATGCCGTGAACGCTCGCCGTAATCACGATCAGCGACATAAACATCGGCCACGCCAGCGTGGTGCCCCACGATCCGAACATATCTTTCGACACGCCATACATCAGCGTGCTTCCGAACCAGCAAATCGCCATCACGAAACCCAGAACCCAGTATCCGCCGGTGGAAGGCAGTGAGAATTTGTGTCCCGTTTTATTCTTACGCAATAGATACAAACAGTAAAGTAAATTCGGAATGCCGCCGGCCAGCATCAGCGGAAGCCAGGCCACCATCGGTGCCCAAATCGGACTTCCGTGCAGCGCAATACTGGCGTCAACCAGCGGCTTGCCATTGTCCAATCCAATTCCCACCAGCGCTGAGCCAAGTCCGCTGAACAAGCAAAATAAAAGTCCCATGCCGATGGACGCTTTACCCGCTTGCGGCCCCAATCCAAGCGCTTTTTCGCGTCTACGCCCGGCAACCGCGCAAATTCCCACTCCGATCACCACGAGCGCTAGTCCCGCGAGAACTCCAAGTCCGCCTGCGGAAAATATTTTGTCGGGATGATCCCGCACCAACGGCACAACTCCGCCGACCGCCGCCGCAATTCCCAGGATCACAGAAAACGCCAATGCGATTCCCACTGCGTCAACGGCTAGTCCGAAAAAGACTTGCGAAATTCCCCAGCCCGCGCCGCATGCTGCCACAATCCACACTGGACCCATTCCAGTTTGCGCGTAAACTTCGCGCACATTCGGCAACGTGAGAAAAGTGAAAATGGGCGGCAGGAAAAATAGCGCGTAGAGCGTCCAGGCCAGCCAGGTGTTTTCCCACGCCCAGCTCCGCGTGAATTTCATCGGCAGCGTGAAGCTGCCGTTCATCGCGCCGGCGACAATTAAAATAATTAATCCCAACGCTGGGTTATGCATATTCCGTCCTCGCGCCCCGCACAAATTTTAATTAGCGGAACTGTTGGCGGGCAGATTATCACAAGCGCACGCGCCGCACGATGCCCGATGCGAATTACCTTTGCCGTCCGCCGCTTCGCGGAAATGTGGACGGAATTGTGGTGTGAAGCGTTGCACGTGGCGTAAAATAACCTATGACTCCCGATCAGCAGTTTCTCTTTGACATGCCGCCGCCCAGGCGCACCTGGACGCTCAGTCCATCGGAATTCGGTTTTCTCTGGCAGGAATGCAGGCGCTGTTACTATTTGAAGGTCACGCAAAAATACAATCGCCCCGGAACATTTCCGAAAATTTTCCAGGCCATCGACGCGCAAATGCGCGCGTGCTTTGACGGCAAACGCACCGAAGAAGTTTTGCCGCAATTGCCGCCGGGCAGACTCGATTGCACCGACCAGCGGGTGCAATCAATTCCCATCACGTCTCCGAATCGCGATTCCAGCCTGCAAATTCGCGGCAAACTCGACGCGCTAATTCATTTCGATGATGGTTCCGTGGCTGTTGTGGATTTCAAAACAACTTCGGTTTCGGGTCGCAACGTGGAAACGTACACGCGCCAGCTCAGCGCTTACGCCTATGCGCTCGAACATCCCGCGGAAGGTTATCTCGCGCTGAAACCGGTCAAGCGTCTGGGACTTTTAATCTTCGAGCCGCGCTCTTTTTCTTCACAGGCGAGCACCGCTTCGTTTTCAGGATCGCTCAGTTGGGTGGAAATTCCATTCAGTCACGATATTTTTCTGAAATTTATGGACGAAGTTGCCGCCGTACTCGATCTCGAATCGCATCCGCCAATCACCGAAGGTTGCATCTGGTGCGCTTATCGCGATAGCGCCCGCCAGACGGGTTACTAAATCCCGTCCGGCCGTTTCAGTTCCTCAAAAAATAATCTACGCGCGCAGTTCGTCCGGTTGCCAATTCTTAATCATCTTCTTGATCGCCTTGCGGTCGTTAATCTTTTCGTCCAGCACCTTCTTCGCCAGCGCCGGCAATTCGGCGTCGCTCGCAAAACGCAGAGACACCAATTGCGCCACTGTAAACTCTGGAATGCGCGGCTGCATTTCCGCCGGCAACAACGCCGCCAGCCTTAATCGCATTTCCAAACGAATCACGCGATCTTGCACCGTCAGTGTGAACGCGCGTGACAGCGCCCAAACGATCAGCAGCGCAATCGCGAGCAGTAGTAGAACGATATTGCTGAAGGACTGATTCTTCACGACGTTGTAAATCGAGACTCCCAAATTTAGCAAAAGAATCGGCGCCGCCACGAAATGCCACGCGGCGACTAATCTGGTGTGATTATCATAATTCTGGGCCATGAAATCCCTCCACGTTAAGTTTCTGGACTCATTCTCCAGGCAAAATTCATTTTCATCGGCATGAGAATACGGAAGCGCGCTGATTCTATCAGGCTTACGGAAGGTTGCAATACTGTCGGAGTTTCATCGACGAGCTGCAGCTACGCCGAAAAATTTCCGAACTCAGCGCCGCTGAAATTCCGGCGTCCCCAGAACAAGTCCCGTCATCACGCCGATATCCATCGGCGGTTGCGCATTTTGCCGAGCCGGATTTTGCGGCGCGGGATTCGGCCGCACCGGATCGGCCAGTTTCGCGTTCAGCATTTTCGGATCCGATGAATCCTTCTCCAGCGTCGCACGCGAAGCGGCGGAAATTTGTCCGCCCAGAAAAACATCTACCGCTCGGTCCATCGCGCGCGCCGGATCGTCGTTCAGATCCTCTCCCAATCGTGACGTCAAATCCACGGACGCGCCTCGAACTCTATTCGTGGCCAGCGTCAGCGCAAAATTTAATCTGCTCAGCAGCGCGCCGGTATTCACCCACGTCGCCGCGTCATCCTTATATCCAGTCGGCGGCTGACATCTGTACAGCGGTTCTCCAATTCGCTCCACCCAG
>DATBYL010000430.1:0-2489 GCA_036513735.1 Candidatus Acidiferrales bacterium | reverse complement strand
CCTTACCAATTCGCGCGCTCACATCCAGCCGATTCAAATCCCAGCGCCACGAACTTGTCAGGGATTGATACATGTATCCGATAACAAGAAGCGTATCGGCGGGGCGCCACGGCGCGGGATCGTAACGCAGCAGCGTAAATTCAACTGGTAGCGGATGTTTCTCCGCGATGTAACGATTTATTCCGTGCGCGAAGGCTTCCAGTTCCGCGCGCTCGTCGGCATCCAACAGAGAGACTTCGCGCTCGGCGGCTTCAGCTAGTCCCAATCGCCGAAAGCTGCGATCGATTTCCACTGTTGGCGCGCCGATAATTTCCGAAAGCCTGCCGCTGGCCGCGCGCCGCACCAAATCCATTTGCCATAAACGATCCTGCGCCATCACATATCCCTGCGCTACGCTCAAATCTTCGCGGGATTGCGCGCGAATGTGCGGCACACCTTTTGCATCGCGCAACACACTAACTTCACTTTTCAAATCCGCGATCTGATGCGTTCCGTCAAGCTGCGGCAGGCCGCGATGAAAAATCCACCAGCTCACGCCGCCAAGTCCGGCAAGCAGCAGCACCAAAATAATTACCGTGTTCAGAAGATAGCGTATCCGGCGGCTCATGATTCAATCTCCATATCGGCGTGAGTGCGGAAGTGTATTGCGCCCAGCGCCCGCCGACAAGTGCTCATCATTAATATCTCGGCATGTGCTTTGATAACACGCACCGTCAATTCGCTCGCCTCTTGGGGCGCGCACAAGAGACTGCTAGAATCGCGCAGTGATTCTAATTCGCCTGTTCGGCGTATTTCTTCTGATTTGCATCAACGCGTTTTTCGCGGCGACCGAATTTTCTCTCGTCGCTGTGCGATTGTCCCGCGTCCGCCAACTCGTAAAAAAAGGAAATCCCAGTGCGCGCATCGTTCAGGAGTTGGTCACGCATCTTGAACGCGTAATTTCCGGCGTGCAAGTCGGCATCACGCTCACCACTATTGGACTCGGGTTCGTCGGCGAATATGCGCTGGCGCAGGGAATTGAGCCGCTGCTTTCCTGGATGCCCGGCAAGCACACGGTTTTTGTGGCACACGCAGTTGCGATTGGCGTTTCCTATCTTCTGCTCACAACTTTTCACGTCGTGCTCGGCGAATTAGTTCCGAAGGGACTAAGCCTCACGCACGCCGAACGCGTCGCGCTGCTCGTTGCGCGTCCGTTCCAAATTTATTTGGCCACTTTCAGCATCGCGATTGGCACGTTGGACGGCATGTCACGTATGGTGATGCGCGCGCTCGGCGTCACTCCGCGCCTGAGCCATACCGCGGTGCATTCCGCTGAAGAATTGCAGGTGCTGATTCAACAAGCGCGCGAACGGGGTCTCCTTGGCGCCGATGAAGAACGTTACGTGCAAAGCGCGCTCGAACTTGGTCAATTACAAGTTCGCGAAATTATGGTGCCGCGTCCCGACGTGCACGCGCTTCCGGCAGGAGCAACTCTCGAAGAAACGGAACAGCTTTTCGCGCGCACGCAACGCTCGCGCATTCCCGTTTATCAGGGCACGCTCGATCATTCGCTCGGCTTCGTGCACATTAAGGATTTATTCGGCGTGCTCCTCGAACGCGATCGTCGCGCCGTGCAAGGCCGCCCGTCTGCACCGTTTGATTTGCGCCGTCTGGTTCGCGAATTGTTGATCGTTCCCGAAAGTAAACCAGCCGGAGAATTGCTCGCCGAATTTCGCGCGCGCGGGGCTTCGATGGCGCTTGTCGTCGATGAGTTCGGAAGCATTCTTGGCCTCGTCACTCTGGAAGATGTCATCGAGCAAGTGGTCGGAGAAATTCACGACGAATTTGATTTGGTGGAAAAGCCGATCAGGCTCGCCGATGGTGCCATGCTTTTCGACGCATCGCTAAATGTTCGCGATCTCGAAATGCAATACGATATTTTGCTGCCCGAAGATCCTGCATACGCCACGCTTGGCGGATTCGCGTTGGCCCGCTTGGGAATTATTCCTCAAGGCGGCGAAACATTTGATTTCGAGAATTATCGTTTCACGGTTTATGAAATGGATAAACGCCGCATCGCAAAACTAAAAATCGAAAAACTTCACGATATTGCCGAGCGCCGTCTGGCCGAACGGCCTTCCGGAGCGCCACCGAAAAAATGAGCGCTCAGTCCATCGGCGGAGCAGCATGGCGCATGACGCGGCGCGTTTTCGTTCGCCTCGGCGTCGCGCTCCCCGCGATTTGGCTGATCCTCACAATGGTTTTCATGCTCGTCCACATCGTGCCCGGCGATCCCGTCCAACAAATGCTCGGTGAAGATGCGCGTCCCGAAGATCTAAATAATTTGCGTCACGTGCTCGGACTCGATCAGCCCATCCTCATCCAATATTTTCACTACATGACGGGCCTCGTCCGCGGCGATTGGGGCAAATCATTTCATTTTCAAAGTTCGGTGTTGACGCTCGTGCTCCATCGCTATCCCGCAACTCTGGAACTCGCGCTGACGGCCA
>DATBYL010000429.1:0-2606 GCA_036513735.1 Candidatus Acidiferrales bacterium | reverse complement strand
TCGATGAGAAAGTTTTCGAGGCAACGTCGGATCCGCAGGAAAAACTAAAAGCGCCTTCGCGAGAAGAAGTTCCTCCATTCCTGAATTTCGCGCCCCTGCGGAATGCGATTGAAGCTCTTTCGCGTTCGTCTGAACATTATGGCCGCGCGCACACCGCCGCGATGCGAGATGGCGCTGCGCTGGCGTCGGCGTCGTTGACCGACGTAAACATGCGCCTGCTCCAGTGCGAACGCATGCTCACCGACGCGAAGGGTCTGCCGCGCCGAGATTGGTTTAAGCACATGCTTTATGCGCCGGGTTTTTATACGGGCTACGGAGTGAAAACAATTCCCGCGGTGCGCGAAGCGATTGAACAAAAACTTTGGCCGGAAGCTACCGAACAAATTGTTCGAGTCAGCGGCGTGCTCGAAAAAGAAGCCGCCGCAATTGACGCTGCCACGGCGGCGCTCGAAAAAACCGCGAGCCACTAAAAATTCAAATTTGTTGCACTTCCAGAATTAAGTGAACGAGCCGCGCCACCGCGCGGCCTCGCAAACATCTAAACGGCATGAACATCACTGCGTTCTTCGGCCTGCTGGGCGGACTGCTGGTGATCGCATTCACCGCGAACCGGCTTTTCATTTGGACGCGCGTGCCGGACGTGGTCGTCCTGATGGCCGCGGGCGTCCTGCTCGGCCCGGTTTTTCATCTGGCCAAGCCTGCGCAGTTTGTGCAAATCACGCACGCGTTCGGCACTCTCGCGCTGCTTTTAATTTTGTTTGAAGGTGGGCTCGAACTCAACATCCGCCAAACGCTCCGGCATTTTCCGGGCGGCCTCGTCTTCGGCGTCATCTCATACGGTCTCACATTCTTTCTAATCGGCTTCGTCGCCCACTTCGGATTGAAACTTTCCTATTCAAACGCCGCGCTCGTCGGCGCCGTGCTTGGCTGCACCAGCAGCACCGTAATTCTTCCCGTGCTTCAGCAGTTGGGCGCGCGCGAACCGGTGAAAGTTATTTTGCTGATCGAATCCACGCTCGGCGATGTGCTCGGCGTGCTCACCGTAGGATTGCTGCTCGACGTGCGCTCCGGCGCGACAACTGGCGGTGGCGACGCGATGCGCGGCCTTGCAATTCAAATTCTGATTCCACTCGGCGCCGCATTCGTCGTCGGCTTCGGATGGTCACGCCTATTGCCGTATCTCACGGATCAGCGTTTTTGGCAGGTGCTCACATTTGCGGTGGTGCTGCTGATTTATTCCATCACCGAATCGCTCCACGGAAATGGATTGTTAGCCGTGCTCGGATTCGGATTGACGCTTTCCAATTTGCCGGCGCGCAAAAACGCAGTCACCGAATCAGGTTTCTGGTTCACTCCGCGAATCGCTCCCCACGAAAAAATATTGTCGTTCCATTCAGAGCTTTCATTTTTGGTGCGAACATTTTTCTTTGTTCTGATTGGTGTGGTCGTCGATCTTTCCGGATTGGGAAGATTGTGGTTCGTGATTCCCGGAATTCTAGCGGCACTATTTGTAGCGCGATGGCTCGCCGTGAAGTCCAGCAGTTGGAGTTGGAACGACGTTCGACCGGATGAACACGAGTTGATGACCTGGATTTTTCCGCGTGGCTTAATCACCATCGTTCTCGCGTTGCAAGTGTTGGAAGCCGTGGACACCGGACTTTCGTTTCTCACTGGCCTCGCGTTCGTAGCCATCTTGTTCACAAATTTCCTGGTCATCGTCGGCGGGATCCGCATGAAAAAAGTGGGCGCTTCCGTGGAAGCCTCTTCTTCGGCGGTCGATGTTTCGCCGGAAGCCGCGCCCATATCGTGATTTCGCAGACGATTTAGTCCACTGTGTCACCCGGTATTCTTTCGCGGAGATTCGCAAAAGTTCTCTACTCACGCAGGCGTCCTAACCCTTATAATGTTTGCATGGCCCGAGGTTGGGAAAGCAAATCCGTGGAAAATCAGCAGGAAGACGCGCACCAAGAATCCGTTCAGGCTGCAAAATCCCGAAAGGGCGAGGAAAAGCATTCACGCGAACGGGATCTTCTGCAACTCGCGCGCACCAGCATCACGCAGAAACTCGAAGCTACCGAAAATCCCCGCTACAAAGAGCAGTTGAACAGCGCGCTCGCCGATATCGATAAGCAAATCAAAGCCCTCGACGCAAAATCTTAGTTTTGAATTACGATTTCAAATTCATTCGCCGAATCGCGCCAGTACATGCCCATCTTTGCGGTTAAATAAAATCAGCATCGCGCGTCCCGGCGCTACAGACAAATTGATTTCGCCGCCGGAAAGTTTGTCACGCACTGCAATTTTCTCAATATCCGCGGACTCAGACACAATCAGATACATCACGCTATCCGCCAGAATCAGCGGCCGCACCAGAACTCCCGCGGGCGTATGTCCGGCGAACGGTTTCTCCACGCCCGCCTGGTTCAACGCCCACGCATACAAATCCCCCGCAGGTTGCAAACCTTCCGCGAGTTCGACCGGTTCGCTCGTCACAAAAATTCGTCCCTTGCCGTGCGTGAACGTGTGAAATGTTTCTCCGTCGGCGAAATGTAAGTATTCGGCAGCCTGCTGTTTTTCGTGAGTAAAACTTAGCGCAAGTGATTTAT
>DATBYL010000428.1:0-11634 GCA_036513735.1 Candidatus Acidiferrales bacterium | reverse complement strand
CGAGATCGTGGCGTGAAAATTGTGATTTCCACGGACTCGCATTCCACGCGGACTTTACCGTATATGAAATATGGAGTGACGACTGCGCGGCGTGGGTGGATTGAAAAACGGGATGTGATTAATACGTTGCCGCTGAAGGATTTTTTGGGGGCGCTGCGTGCGAAGCCGGGGGCTGAGAAGAAAGCTGAGGGGCGGGAAAAAGTGTCGGCCAAGGGGTCGGTGAAGAGCAAGAGGTAAGGCGGGAGGGTAAAGCTAAGAAGTGCATTATAATGCATGTTGGAGGGCCATTTTGACGAAAAGTGCATTATAATGCACTTTTTGGGGATGGAAAAAGACGGAAAAGCGGTTTTTGCGGAGTTTCGGAAGGGCCCAGAGAACATCTAGGGAGTCGGCACGCGCCAAAAAGTTCGGCCACCGCAAATTCACGATCCGAGGCTGCCACCCTCAAGGGTGGCTCTACAAGTTCAAAAACACGTTCAAGATCTTGCCTAAGTCCTTTATTTGCATAACGATCGACCACAGATCGCTGTAAGTCCTTTATTAGCACACACATCGCAAAATAGGGTGGGGGTGGGGGGTACGCGTTTTTGCACTTATGGTGGTGTAAGGTGATTCGTGTGAGGGAGTTACGGGGGCGAGGCGAAGATGCAGCGAAGTGTTTGATGTGTGCCACTTTGCGGGTTTAGTGATCATCAGAACGGTTGATGGCGGCCGCGTCCCTTTGGGAGTGACTGCACACGGTAACCCGAGCCGGTCCTTTGCAGTTTGCCCGGCTTGGAAGTTATCCCCGGCCGCCACATGGAACTCCCTGCTGGGAAGTTCTGTTCTGTTTACAGGTTTCAAATCCCCTCACAATATAATTTGACTTGAATATTATCCTGTGATAATTCAGCGCGACGAAGTTTCGATATTCCCATTTCTGCTGGCTCAACGCTGAATTTGATTGGAGGCGAAGGCACTATGTTTTGGCGCAAACCAGAGTTTGAAATAAAGGCTCTTTCTCCTGGGGGAAAACCTGACGGAGCGTCAGCGGTGCCGGCAATGGAGGGACGGCCGTTCGCGGAGTCCAGAGCTGTAGAGACGCCCAAAATTGCGGACGAGCGCGTGGCCTTTATCGTGATCCACGGAATGGGTCAGCAGGTGGAATACGAAACGCTGGGGCAGCTTGGCGACTTGATGGCCGATGAAGAACAGAAAAAACTGGGAGAGTATGCCGCGCCGATCAACGTGCACGTCGTGCGCGCAAAAATCACGAACGATCCCAGCGATAGTCCGCTTTCGCGCGCCGAGCTCACCGTCAAGCGCGTTCGCGAGGGTGTCGAGAAACAAATCGACGTGCACGTGTACGAAGGATATTGGGCGCCGCTGACGGAAGGAAAGATTTCTTTTTTGGAGACGGTTTCATTTCTGTTCGCGGCTGCATGGAATGGGATCAAGTCATCGGTGCGAAGATCTGCGTTCAAGCGATGGATGTTCGGCGGTTTCCAGGATTTGCCGATTAAAAAAAAGACGCTTCCTTTGCTTATTGCTTTGACGATTGTATTAATCATTGCATTTTTGCCATTTGGCCTCGCGTACTTGTTTTGGGACAAGCTCGCGAACAAAAGTTTTCATTTAAACGTCATCGGTGGTCATCCATATTGGTCGGGCGTTTTGCTGGTGTTGCTTGCCATTTACTGCTGGCTGATTTACTACGTGATGGTGGAATACGTGGGCGATGTGGTGATTTACGTTTCGTCGTATAAAGTGAGCCGCTTCGAGGAAGTGCGTGGGCAAATTCAGGACGCTGTTTTCAAAGTTGTGCGGCAGGTTTATTCAGCGAGAGACGAGGACGATGATTTGCTCCCTCTTTACAATAGGGTGGTGATCGTTGGGCATTCATTGGGCACGGTGATTGCGTACGACATGCTGAATGCGGCAATTTCATGGGACCTGGCGGAACAGAATAACAAAATGGATGTTGTGGGGCGAACGAGCGCGCTGATTACGTTTGGCTCTCCGCTGGACAAGACGGCTTTCCTATTTCGCACGCAAGTTAGCGGACCGAAGTTTCTGCGCGAGGCGCTTGCGGCGCAGAGACAGCCGCTGATTTTGGATTATAAGGATTTTCGTCCGAAGGATACTTTTGAGTGGACGAATATTTATTCACGCATGGATATCGTTAGTGGGTGCTTGTTGTATTACGACACGCCGGGAGACTCGGAACCGTCCAAGGATCCCAAAGACCCACGTAAGCCGGTGAATAATTTGATTGATTGGGGGGCGTGGTTTCCGCTGTACGCGCATGTGCAGTATTGGGGAGATCAGAGGTTGAGGGATGAGCTTTATCGGGCGATTAGGTAGCGCAAGCATGGTACATCCTTGTGTGAAGGGTTCGTTTTAGGAAGGTGGCGTAAATGATGGGACGTGTGGTCGTGCGCATGATTCCTCTTATTCTGGCGGTGCCTTTGATTGTGGCGCTGGCGGATAGCAGGCCCGCTGTCGATTCGCCGAAGGGATTTGACGGACAATATAAAGAGGTGGTGAGCGCTTACGTGGCGGGTAACGAGAAATCAGTCCAGTTATTGTTGGACGAATTCAGAATTCCATCGTCCTGGTTTGCAGAGACATTTGGACCGGAGAAAGGGGACGAACTGGAAAACCAATATCGGGATCAGCACACATATTTTAAGTTCATCACCCTGCGCAAATTTGAAGAATACAAGGTGAAAAAGGCTTCGTCCATCCATACATACTCGATGAACGGTGTTTCGCCAAAACCAGCGCCCGCGCCGCCACCGGCGGTACTGAAACCGCTTCCAAAGATCCAAGGATTTCAAATCGGTACATCCGCTGCTGCGTGGCTGGACTCCTTCACCTTTGTGGATGGAAAATTTCGATTTTTTGGTAAGGGGGCCTACCCATTTTGGGATCCTGTGAGAGTACATCTTGCCGACCCGTGCTCAGGAATCGGAGTATCTACGACCGGTGGCATCCTCCATAAAGTTGCTCCGGTCTATCCGGCTGAGGCCCAGAGCAAACACGTGCAGGGATTTGTCAGAATGCGGGTAACGGTTGCCACGAATGGGTCAGTTAAAGCGGTTGAGATAGTTGATGGCGATCCTTTGCTAGTGGAGGCGGCCAAACAAGCTGTAATGCAGTGGCGATACACGCCGTTCGTGATGTGCGGCAAGATAGTTGAAATGCAGTCGATGGAGCATGTGAAATTTCCGCCGGAATGATCGCAACTCAGGGCGAGCAAGAATGTCGGCGCTACCGGGGTATCGTTCGGATGCGCGACGAAAGACAAAGTGTTTTCAACGCAGAGACGCAGAGGGCGCTGAGAAAGATAGAAGCAAAGAAAAGAGGAAGCAGGTCAAGAACCCCACCTTTGCTTCGCAAAGATGGGGCACCCACAACAAAAAATTCCAGCCCGAAATCCTTCAAGTCAACGAACCTAATCGGTTCGTTTCAGGACGACGTCAAAATGCCTTCCGGCAAAATCGTGATGCGTTGCGGCTGCAATGCGGTGTAGCATCGCGTCGAGTGGGGAGGAATTTGCGATGAGGCGAAATTTGAGTTCGACGATGATTCTGAGTTTATTTATTGGGATTGGTGTGATCGGAGCTGCTTCCCTTTCGTTGGGGGCGCGGGTGCAGGGGGCGGGTGGAGGGGCGTCGGTGCGGGAAAAACAGGCGGCGCTGGAGGCAGCTACTCCGCAGTTGCAGATTGTGGAGGAGCATCTGACGCTTGCGATTCCGGGGCACACGATGGGGGAGACGGAAGGCGTTTCGATGAACTCAAAGGGACATTTGTTTGTTTATTCGCGGACGGGCACGGGCGGAAGCGCGCGGGGCGGAACGGCGGCGGAGTTATTCGAGTTCGACAATTTTGGGAAATTTGTGAAGTTGTGGGGGCCGGATAATTATGCGGCGTCATTCGCGCATTCGGTGCGCGTGGACCGGCACGACAATGTTTGGATGGTGGACGAAGGATCGGGAATGATTGTGAAATTTGATCCGAACGGGAACGTGAAGATGACGCTGGGTCGAAAAACGGAGGCAATTGATTATTTGGAAAAGTACGTGGAGCGCGGTGAGAAGGATACGGAGCGGCATCCGGCGGGGACGATGGGGACGTTTAATCGCCCTTCGGACATTGCTTTTGATGCGCAGGACAATATGTTTGTGAGCGACGGATATGGAAATTCGCGGGTGGTGAAAATTTTGAAGGATGGGACGTGGGTGAAGTCGGTGGGAAGTTTTGGGGATGGGCAGGATCAATTCAACACTCCGCATGGAATTGCGGTGGACGCGCAGGGGAATGTTTATGTGGCGGATCGCGGGAATCGCCGGATACAGGTTTACGATTCGGATTTAAATTACAAAAAAACTTTTGGTGGCGTGGGTGCTCCGTGGAGCGTGCAGGTGACGCCGAAATATATTTACAGCGGAGATGGGACAGGGAAAATATATCAGCTGGATCACGATGGAAAATTGCTGGGATGGGCGCAGACGGGATTGGGATATGGGCAGACGAGTTGTTTGATACACGAGCTGCACGCGGAGAGTGATAATGTTTTGTATAGAGGATCGTGTTCGGTTTGGGATGTGGAGAAGATTACGATTAGGTGAGGGAGGAGGCAGAGAGGCAAGGAGACAGGGAGGCATGGAGGGCGGGGACCAAAACCTGTGCTAAAATCCGTGGCATCACAAATGAAAAAGTTTCTTCCAATTTTGGCGCTGGCTTTGCTCGGCTTGCCGCTCGCGGCGGGCGCTGCTGTTTCGTTGAAGCGCACGATAATCTTTGACGGCAGAGCGACGGAAGTGACGGCTGTGCCACCGTCGTTCACAGCAAATTCCTCCACAGTAAATGGCGATCTGTGGATTACGACTGATGAGTTGACTCGCGCGACGGGATTTGAAGTGAAGCCACAGGGCGTTTGCCGGAAGGAATTGTGCTTCCCTCTTCCGTCCGCACGCAAATCTGAATTCGTGATCACGCGCGGCGCTAACGGAAGTAAAGTTCAGTGGTTTAATTTGAGCGCGTTTGCGCGGATGTTGCATCAGCCGGTGGCGTATGACGCGGCGCTGGCGACGTGGTATTTCGGTCCGCGGCCGGAAGTGCAGAACAATTATCTTGGGTCATTTCAGGCGCCGAATTTCACTCTTCCTGATATGGATGGAAAACCGCATTCGCTTTCCGACTTCCGCGGGAAAAAGGTGCTCATTATTACATGGGCGTCGTGGTGAGGGTGCCGATTCGATCTGCCCGGGTGGCAGGTCTTCTACCACGAACTAAAAAATAAAAATTTTGAAATCATTTCCATCGCGCAGGATACCGGCGGCGTGAAGGATGCCGGGCCGTGGATCACAAAAGCGAATCCCGAATTCATAGTTCTGATCGATCAGGATCACCTGGTGACGAAACTTTACGGGCTGGCGAACGTGCCTACCGGCGTGTGGATCAACGAGCAGGGAAAAATTGTGCGTCCCGGTGAAGTTGCTTTCATTGACGACCGCTACAAAGCATTTTCGCATCTGGAATCCGCGCCTTACGTGAACGCGATTCGCGATTGGGTGGAAAATGGCGAACGCAGCCAGTTTGTGATGACGGACGCGGAATTGAAAAAGCGGATGACTCCGGAAAGTCCGGAACGGTTGATGGCTGACGCGGAATTTAGTTTGGCGGAATATATTTATCACACGGGAAATTCCGACGGCGCGATTCCGCATTTTAAGGAAGCGCAGCGGCTGGCTCCGGACAATTGGAATTACAAGCGGCAGGCGTATCTGCTTTCGACAAATCCTGAACGCGATTATGGGACGACTTTTGCAAAAGAGGTACAGAGGTTGGGAGACAAGCCGTATTATCCGGCGCCGGAAATTCCGGGAGTGGTGGTGAAAAAGCCGGGAGGGTGAAGCTGTCTTTGGAAAGATGAAGATGGGAAGGATTTGGGACGCCTGCGTTTGAGTGCACGGGCGTTTTTTTTATTTTGCGGATGTGAAGAGGAAGGAAAAGCGTATTCAACGCAGAGACGCAGAGGGCGCCGAGACGAAAACAAAAAGAGCGGCTGAGGGCGCAGCAAGCAGCGCCCCTACTTACGGTGATGTTGGTAGAGGCCGAGAATGTTGCCGCCGGGATCGCGGAAACGCGCGGTAATTTCTGGGGCGTCGGCGCCGACGGGTTGTGTGATTTCGCAGCCATTGGCGGTGATCGCGGCGATGGTGGCGGTCATATCGTCAACCATGATGTGAATCATGAGGCTGGGAGTTGTGGAGGGCGGGCGATTGAGGACCCACATGCCGCTGACTTCGTTGACGCCGTCGTCGAATGAGATGGAGCCGTCGTCGCGTCTGCGAATGTGCCAACCGAAAACTTTTTCGTAGAAGGCGGAGGAGCGGGCGGCGTCGGTGGCCGGGATTTCGATGTAGCAGATTTTTCCGTGGCCGAAAGTGGGAGGCATGGGTTCCTTTGCGAAAGCGGAAATATTAACAGGAGAAGACAGGGAAGAAAAGATTTGAACGTAGAGGCGCAGAGACGCAGAGGAAGACGGAGGAGAAAAGACGAAAAGAAAAGGATCGGATGAGGGCGCAGCAAGCAGCGCCCCTACATCGGCGCGCGGCAATGTTTGCAAATGAGGGGGCAATCGGAGATAGTATAAATTCCGCTGCACGCGCGAAAGTTTTGGGGGCCGCTGCGAAAAGCGGATGAGTGTGCGCTTGGGAGTACACCACGGAATCGAAATCTTAAAAGAAAATTTCAGGGGGAAATTGGATGCGTCGTCCGACAAGGATTGCACCGGCAAAAGGGAAATTGGGAATACTGACGCCGGGAATGGGCGCGGTGAGCACGACGTTTATGGCCGGCGTGGAATTGGTGCGGCGCGGGCTATCGAATCCGGTGGGATCGCTGACGCAACTTGGCGCGATTCGATTGGGAAAGCGGACAGAGGGGCGGTCTCCGCTGATAAAGGATTTTGTGCCGCTGGCCGGGCTGGACGATATTGTGTTCGGCGGATGGGATGTGTATCCGGATAACGCGTACGAAGCGGCGAAAAATGCGGGCGTGCTTTCGCCGGAACATCTGGAAAAAGTGAAAAAGTTTTTGAGCGGAATTAAGCCGATGAAGGCGGCGTTCGACAGAAATTATTGCCGCAATTTGGACGGCACGCATGTGAAGAAGGCGAAGAACAAGTACGACCTGGCGTTGCAGATTAAGCAAGACATTGCGGATTTCAAAAAGAAAACGAAAGTGAATCGGATCGTGGTGATCTGGTGCGGGTCGACGGAAATTTTTCTGACGCCGCAGGATGTGCACTCGACAATTGCGAAATTTGAGCAAGGCATGAAGGATGACGATCCGAACATTGCGCCTTCGATGCTTTATGCGTGGGCCGCGGTGACGAGCGGAATTCCATTTGCGAATGGCGCGCCGAATTTGACGGTGGATATTCCCGCGATTCAACAATTGGCGGCGAAACATGGCGTGCCGATTGTCGGAAAAGATTTTAAGACCGGGCAAACTTTGATGAAGACGATTTTGGCGCCGGGATTTAAGGCGCGTCAATTGGGATTGAGTGGATGGTTTTCGACGAACATTCTGGGAAATCGGGATGGCGCGGTGCTGGAAGATCCGGACTCGTTTAAAACGAAAGAGGAATCGAAGCTGGGAGTGCTGGAATATATTTTGCAACCGAAGCTTTATCCAGCGCTTTACGGGAAGATGTATCACAAAGTGCGGATCAATTATTATCCGCCGCGCGGGGACGACAAAGAGGGCTGGGACAACATTGATATTTTTGGATGGCTGGGATATCCGATGCAGATCAAGGTGGATTTCCTTTGTAAGGATTCGATTCTGGCGGCTCCGCTGGTGCTGGACTTGGTTTTATTTTTGGATTTGGCGAAGCGCGCGGGGCTTAAGGGAATTCAAGAATGGCTGAGCTTCTATTTCAAGTCACCAATGTGCGCGCCGGAACTTTATCCGGAACACGACCTATTCATTCAGCTAATGAAGTTGAAAAATACTTTGCGATGGATGAAGGGCGAAGAGTTGATTACGCATCTCGGTTCAGAATATTACGATTAAATTTGATGAGTTCGTTGTAGCGCGGAAGTCTCACATGGCGAGATTTTGCGAGACAATTCATTGGCGTCATTGGACTGGTAGATCGGTTCTTGACGCGGTTTCGCGCATACGTTACTGTGCGTCGTACCCCTCGGTACAAATCTAAAATCCCCGCAGAGGAGATTTGATGGAACCAAAAGCAGTTCTGGAATACGCCAAGAAAAACAACGCGAAAATCCTCGACCTACGCTTCATTGACGTGCCGGGAATCTGGCAGCACGTCAGCTTCCCCATCGAACAACTGAGTGAAAAATCCTTTGAAGATGGATTCGGAATGGACGCGAGCTCGATTCGCGGATGGGCGTCGATTCACGAGTCGGACATGCTGCTGATTCCCGATCCGAATACGGCATTCATGGATCCGTTCCGCGATACGCCCACGGTGGTGATGTTCGGCGACGCAGTGGATCCGCTGACGAAGCAGCCTTACGGGCGCGACGCACGGTACATCGCGAAGAAGGCGGAAAATTATTTGAATTTGACGGGAATTGCGGACCAGGCTTTCTTCGGCGCGGAAGCGGAATTTTTTATTTTTGATAATGTGCGCTTCGATCAGCGCGAAAATTATGGCTTCTATTATATAGACGCCGACGAGGGCCGCTGGAATTCCGGGCGCGAAGAAAACAATTTGGGATACCGGCCGCGATTCAAGGAAGGCTACTTCCCTGTTCCGCCGACGGATCACTACATGGATTTGCGCACGGACATGACGTTGCAACTGATGGCGGCGGGATTGGAAGTGGAATGCCATCACCACGAAGTTGCGACGGCGGGTCAATGCGAGATTGACGTGAAATTTGACACGCTGCTGAAGTCCGCCGACAACATGATGAAATTCAAATACATCGTGCGGAACGTGGCGTATCAATACGGAAAGTCCGTGACGTTCATGCCGAAGCCGATTTTCGGCGATAACGGATCGGGAATGCACACGCATCAATCTCTGTGGGCAAAAGGCAAACCGCTTTTTGCGGGCGACGGATACGCGGGACTTTCGCAAATGGCGCTGTGGTACATTGGAGGATTGCTGAAGCACGCGCCTGCGTTGGTTGCGTTCGCTGCGCCGACGACGAATTCTTACAAACGGTTGGTGCCAGGATATGAAGCGCCAGTTAATTTGGCGTATTCGCGGCGGAATCGTTCCGCGGCGATTCGGATTCCGATGTATTCAAATAGTCCGAAGGCCAAGCGCGTGGAGTTCCGTCCACCGGATCCAGCGTGCAATCCGTATCTGACATTTTCGGCGTTGATGATGGCGGGACTCGACGGCATCGAGAATAAAATTAATCCGGGACAGCCTCTGGACAAGGACATTTACGATTTGTCGCCGGAAGAATTGAAGGATGTGCCGTCGCTGCCGGGATCACTGGATGAGTCGTTGAAGGCGCTGCAAGCGGACCACAAATTCTTGCTGAAGGGCGATGTATTCAGCGAGGAATTTATTCATTTGTGGATCGATTACAAACGGAAGAAGGAGATCGATCCGGTGCGCATGCGGCCGCATCCGTACGAATTCCAGCTTTATTACGATATTTAAAAAGCATTAGACAGAAACGCCCGCTCCGGCGAAATGCTTGGGCGGGCGTTTTTATTTGTGTGCATGAGTATTGAATTGCGAGATTCTTAGAAGAACACATTTATTCGCGGAACTTTTCTTTTGCTGGCCGCTCGGATACGCTGAATCCTCTACATGGATGCCGCATTTAAAGGAGTTGCGTTCGCACAGCCGGAAAGCGCCGAAACGACGTTGACGGCGGTTTCGCGGATGCTGCCGCCTCAGTTGTGGGCGGCACTGCCGGGATTATTGGCGCAGCTTCCTGATCCGGACGGGGCGCTAAATTATCTGGAGCGATATTTTCAGACGCGGTCAGGATCTGCCGGGGAGGTTTCTGCGGCAGATGTGATGCGATTTCTGGGGCAGCGGCCGGCGGCGCTGCATCATCTGCTGGTGATCTTCAGTTACAGCCGATTTCTTTCTGAAACATTAATTCAGCAACCAGAAATGATTTTGTGGCTGGATCGCGTTTCATTGGATCGTGGATTTGTGCGGATGGACCGGTCGAGCGTTTCCAGTTCGGGAAGTTTGGACCGGATTAAATCGCCTGAAGATCTTCATGCGGAATTTGCGCGATTCGCGGCAACGTCATTCGAGCTTTCGCCGGCACTGATTTTGGCGCGATTTAAGCGGCGCGAATATATCCGCATCACACTGCGGGATGTGCTAGGGCTGGCGACGATTGGCGAGACGACGCTGGAACTTTCGCATTTGGCGGACGTGCTGCTGGAACACGCGCTGCGGCTGGCGGAACAGAAATTGGAAGTGGCTTACGGAGCGCCGGAAGCGGCAGATGCGTCTGGATCGCGGCAGAGAACATATTTGACGATTATTTCGCTGGGGAAACTTGGCGGATTCGAGTTGAACTACAGTTCCGACGTGGATTTGATGTTCATGTACGGCGGCGAAGGAAATACTTCTGGCGGGCTTGAGGGAACGACCACCAACGCGGATTATTTTGCGCGGCTGGCGCAAGGCATTCTGAAAACAATTATGGAAATGACTTCGGAGGGCGCGGTGTTTCGCGTTGATTTGCGGCTGCGTCCGCAAGGAAGTGAAGGCGCGCTGGCGACGTCGGTTGCGTCAGCGCTGGATTATTACCGGACAAATGCGCGCGAGTGGGAATTGCAGATGTTGATTAAGGCGCGCGGATCGGCGGGGGATATTTCTATTGCAAAAAGATTTCTTGCGGAAATGCAGTCGCTGATTTACCGGCCGGAGTTTAATTTGGCGGCTGTGAAAGCGGTGCTAGATGCGCGCGAGGAAATTACGAAGAGTTTGCGCCGGCAGGCGATTGATAAGCCGCATACGGCCGAATGGAATGTGAAACTTTCGCCGGGCGGAATACGGGACATTGAATTTTTGACGCAATGCTTGCAGCGGCTCTACGGCGGCGCGGAACCGTGGCTGCATTCGGGGACGACGCTGGTCGCTCTGCAGCGGCTTCACGATAAAGGTTACGTGAGCGGGCGCGAATTTTTCCGGCTGGCGGAGTCTTATCAATTTTTGCGGAAGGTGGAGCACCGGCTGCAATTGCGAAATGGATTGCAGCGGCACACTTTGCCGCATGCGGCGGATGCGTTGGATAGATTAGCGCGACGCTGTGGAGTAGAGGCTGGGCCGGAAGCGAATCGGACGTCGGGCGAAGAATTGCTGCACCGGCTTTCAAAGTGTTTTGCGGATGTGCAGGAGATTTACGATCGCGTGCTGGCGACGACCACGCCGGTTGCCGCCGAGCCGAGCGAACATTTTGAAGTTGATGCCGGCGCGGGACAGTTATTGCGGCGGTTGCAGAGTGCGCATCCGGAGATTGCCGAAGTTTATGCAAAGTTTACCGAAGGCGGCGATTTACTCGTGCGGCGCGGGCTAACGCGCTACCTGAGTTCGGCGATGCTTTCGCCGGATTTGGTGGCGGAATTGACGACGCATCCGGAATGGTTGATTAGTGCGGCGGGAATTTGCGGCGCGAG